>JBATEM010000342.1:0-5452 GCA_049664005.1 Candidatus Macondimonas sp. | reverse complement strand
GTCGCGCGCCGGTCGTAGGCTTTGGAGATCGCATCGTCCGCCGCCACCTCGGCGCCGAGGTCGGCCATGCGCGCGGCGAGCTTGTAGAGCAGGTCCACCTGCTTGACGAGGCCGCGGATCGCCTCGGCGATGGGGTCGAATGCCTTGCGCGCGGCGTGCTGCCTGTCGTTGTCTGGATTCCCGCTTTCGCGGGAATGACGGGAGACGTATTCCTCCAGCCCCGTCAGGAGTTTGTTCGCATCCGCTTCGTAGAGCGTGGCGGCCTCGCGCAGTTCGCCGACGGCATCGACGAGCGCCTGCTTCTTGTCCGCGTCCAGGTCAGCATGCTCCGAAGCGGCCATGGCGAGCACATCGAAACGCCCGCGCAGGTCGGCGAGCGTGGTCTCGAAGGGTGCGAGCGTCCCCGGCACGGCGGCGCTCTCGGCGCAGACGCGGCCGAGGTAGTCCTTCACCAGCCCGAGGAAGCGCTGCTGCTGGCCGCGGTAGAGCCAGACGATGGCCGCGAGATTGTGCATCTGCTCGGGCGAGAAGTCGTAGATCTTGCGCGTGACCTTGCGATAAACATTGCGCGCGTCGAGCATCAGCACCTTGTCGCGGCGCTCGGGCGGCTTGGCGCGGTCGAAGTGCCACAGCTCGCAGGGCACGGTGCGGGTGTAGAAGAAGTTGGAGCGGATGGAGATCATCACGTCCACGTCACCCGTCTCGACGATCTTCTGGCGCACCTCCTTCTCGCCGTGGCCGGCGCTGGAGGCTTGCGAGGACATGACGAAGCCGGCGCGACCCTTCGCGTTCAGGTAGCTCCAGAAGTACGAGATCCACAGGTAGTTGCCGTTGCCGACCTTTTTCTGCTTGTTCACGCCCGGCAGGCCGAAGGGCAGGCGCGGGTCGCCCTTGATGCGCTCGGCGTCCACCAGGTCCACGTTGAAGGGCGGATTGGCCATCACGAAGTCGCACTTGCCAGCGAGGCTGTGCTCGTCCTGGTAATAGGTGATGGCCTCGGCAATCTTGCCCTCCAGCCCGTGCACCGCGAGGTTCATCTTGGCGATGCGGATGGTGTCGCGGTTCTTCTCCTGACCGTAGAAGACGACCTTCTTCGCCGTGTCGCCGCCCTCGTGCTCGATGAAGTGGCTCGACTGCACGAACATGCCGCCCGAGCCACAGGCCGGGTCGAACACCGTGCCGTGGTCGGGCTCGATGACGTTGACGATGGTCTGCACGATCGAAGACGGCGTGAAGAACTCGCCGTTGTCGTGCGCCTTCTGGATCGAGAACTTGGCGAGGAAGTACTCGTAGATGCGGCCGAAGACGTCGCCCGTGGCCTGCTTGATCTGCGCGCTGTTGAACAGGCGCATGAGGTCTTCGAGCACCTTGGTCTCGAAGATACCGTAGTCCTTGGGCAGCACGCCGAGCAGCGGCTCGAACTCAGCCTCGATGGCGGTCATGGCGTCGGTCACGAGCCTGGGCAGATCGGCGCCGCTGACGGCGGCCTGCTGCATGATCCAGTCGAAGCGCGCCTGCTCCGGCAGGTAGAGCGAGCGGCGGGCGATGTAGTCGGCCGGCTGGACCTTGCGGTTCGGCATCTTGCCGCTGGCCTGATCCGCCTCGATCTGGCGGTGGGCAGCGTCGAACCGATTGGCGGCATGGCGCAGAAAGATCACGCCGAGCACCGGCATGAAGTAGTCGCTGGAGGTGAGTTTCGAGTTGGCGCGCAGGTTGTCCGCGGCTTCCCAGAGGTCGGTTTCCAGTTTCTCGATGTCTTTGAAGGCGTCGCTTTTCATGGTTATGCGAATAGCTCCAGTCGGCATTCGGCGTTGCAGTTCGCCCAGAGGTCTGTGTGGCGATCATTGTGAGACGTGTCGCCGTGCGCGGTCTGCGCGTCGATGCCGCGGTTCATCTTGGCCAGGGGCCAGGTGGTGTAGTTGGACTCCTGACCGTAGATGGAGATGTCGCAGGGCTGGGCTTCGTAGCCGACGTTGGCGGCGGTCGTGGAGGTTGCTTTGCGGGCCATGAGTCAGTTCCATGGGTGGGCGGTGTGAAGTTCGGGACGGGAAACCCGGCCCCGCAAGGCGCGCTTGCCCGCGTCGGCGGTGACCAGCGACAGTTCCTCACCGTTGTGCATGACCCTGAAGCGCGGGTCGCGCATGCCGTCCTTGCCGCCCATGGCTTCGAGGTCTTTCTTCCAGCTCTTGCCGTAGGGCGGATTGGCGAGCATGAAGTCGAACGCTTGCGCGGGGAAGGCGTCGTGCGCGAGCGTGGACCATTCCGCGCCGCCGACGATGTGTTCGGCGCTCTCGCCTTCGCCCTTGAGCAGCATGTCGGCCTTGCAGACGGCGTAGGTCTCGGGGTTGATCTCCTGGCCGTAGAGCAGGCATTTGACCTGCTGGCCGCGCCTGTTGCCGATGGCTTCGAGCGTTTCCTCGGCGACGGTGAGCATGCCGCCGGTGCCGCAGGCGCAGTCGTAGAGCAGGTAGGTACCGGACTTGATGTGCTCCTCGATGGGCAGAAAGACGAGGTTGGCCATCAGGCGCACGGCGTCGCGCGGGGTCCAGTGCTCGCCGGCTTCCTCGTTGTTGTCCTCGTTGAATTTGCGCACCAGCTCCTCGAACACCGTGCCCATCGCGTGGTTGTCGATGCCGGCCGGCGAGAGGTCGATGTCGGGGTCGAGGAACTTGTTGATCAGCGTGCCGATGGCGTCGGCCTTCGACAGCGTCTGGAGCTGGTTGCGGAATTTGAAGTTGTCGAGGATGTCCTGGACGTTGGGCGAGAAGCCGTTGAGGTAATCCTCGAAATCGGCCAGCAACTGCTGTTGGCTGCCGCGCGACTTCAGATCGCGCAGCCTGAACTTCGAGGTGTTGTAGAAGGCCTGACCGGCGGCGTCGTACAGCGCGGCGCGCTGTTCGGTGATGCCGGCGCTGTCGAGCATCTGCCTGGTTTCGAGCACCTTCTGTTTGGTGGGTTCGAGCACGGCGTCCATGCGGCGGATGACGCACATCGGCAGGATCACGTCCGGGTACTTGCCGCGCTTGAACAGGTCGCGCAGGACGTCGTCGGCGATGCCCCAGATGAAGGAGACGATCTTGTTGTGGGTGGCCTGGTCCATTGGTCAGCGGTCTTCCTCGCATTCGTGGGGGCGCAGGCACGCCACCTGCGTCGAGCCGGCTTGATGCCGGCTTGGCGATGTTTCCTATGGGCACAGACGCGTCTGCGTCGTTGGGGTCGCGAGTCTGTAGAAAAAGCCACCTACGATAACGCATCCATTCATCGACCGTGACCCTGTGCGTCATCGGTGAATTGATCCGTCGGACTTTGTGTTTTGTTGTGTCGGTTCGTAATGGCGGGGTGTTCCGTTCTGATGTTCCCCCGTTACCCAAGCCCCATCCCAATCGGTTCGGTCGGCCTTTCCCCTGCCAGCTCATGGTCGATCAAGGCTGGAATCAGGGTCAGGCGCGGTATCTTCAGGATTTACCGGTTTTTTTATTGTGGCCGTCCTTTGGTAAGTGGTCCACTGGTTTCCAAGAAAGCATTTCGATCTTCCCCGCTCCGCTAGAATTGGTTCTTGAATGCTCAAGGAGGCGATATGGTCGTCAAGAGAAGCAATCTTCCGACATGGCTATTGGGCGGAATGCTGATCCTCGCCGCGCCAGTTTCCATGGCGGCGGAACAAGAGGTGACAGCCGAGCAGGTGGTGTCGGCGATGGAGAACACTTTCGGCGTCCATCCGGGAGAACGCCGCAATCACATCAAGGGGACCTGCGCATCGGGCGAGTTTGTCGGATTGCCGGAAGCACAGGCCTATACGCGCTCCGCACTGTTTTCAGGCCGGCCGGTGCCCGTCGTGGCGCGTTTTTCCCTGCCCGGCGGCAATCCAAAAGTGCCGGACACCGCAAAGATTCCACGAGGCTTGGCCCTGGAGTTCAGATTGGCCGATGGCCGCCTGCAGCACATGACCATGCTGAACACGCCCGTTTTTGGCGCCGCGTCGCCCCAGACTTTTCTCGACGATATACTTGCCAAAAAGCCGGACCCTGCCACCGGCAAGCCGGATCCCGCGAAGATCAATGCGTTCAGGGCAAGCCATCCGGATAGCGTGCCGCAGACGGAATTCCTGGCTCATAACAATCCGCCGCCGAGCTGGACCAACAGCAGCTACTTTGGCATTCACACCTTCAAGTTCGTAAATCGCGACAACACGGCCACGCCGGTCCGTTGGCGCTTCGTTCCCCAAGACGGGGTGAAGCAGATGTCCGATGACGAACTGAAATCCGCGCCGGCAGACTTTCTTGAGCGGAATCTCATCGAGCGCGTCAAGCGCGGCCCGGTGCGTTGGGACATGATCCTGACGATCGGTGCCCCCGGCGATCCAGAGGACAACCCCACCGTGCCATGGCCGCCCGGCCGCAAGGAGACCAGGATCGGGACTTTGACGATTTCCGCTGCGACCCCACAGGCGGGCGCGGCCTGCGAAAAGATCAACTTCGATCCCCTCGTGATGGCGGATGGCATTGAGCCGTCGAATGACCTGGTGCTTCTCTTCCGCTCGCCTGCCTATGCCGTGTCATTCGGCAGGCGGCTGAGCGGGAAATGAAGATTGGCGAACGCCAAACCAATGCATCCAGCGGACGCAGCAATAAATGAAGTCGGTCATCGCCCAAGCCGCGGAGATGCCCAAGGAGGCGAGGCATGAGTGACCAACCGAACTGTCAATCGCGCTACATCCTGCTCAGGCGATTGTGAATCGGGTCGCAAGACCCGCGTGATCAAGCGTTCATATCCATGACAAGCCTTCGCTGTCTTTCACACGATCGGATCGTGGACGGTGACCAGTTTGGTGCCGTCCGGGAAGGTGGCTTCCACCTGCACATCGGGGATCATCTCGGGAATGCCGTCCATCACCTGCTCACGGGTGAGCAGGTTGCGGCCGTGGTCCATCAGTTCGGCGACGGTGCGGCCGTCGCGGGCGCCTTCCAGAATGGCGGCGCTGATGTAGGCCACGGCTTCCGGATAGTTCAGTTTCACGCCGCGGGCCAGCCGGCGTTCGGCCAGCAGCGCGGCAGTGAAGAGCAGCAACTTGTCTTTCTCGCGGGGGGTGAGTTCCATGGCATCTCCTGAGCAGTGACGGGCGCGGAGTCGGCGGGCATCGATTGGCAAATGTCTGGCGTCATCCTTGCCGATGCGGCGCAGGTCGGCAAGGGTTTCGGCTTCAGGTGGCCCAGATGCGCGGCGGATGGGCGTCTCGACCCAGCAGGGTCGGCCGCACCAGCGTCCAGGCGCGGATGAACAGGGCGCGCGCCTCGGCCGCGCTCGGCCCCCGGTAGCGCAGCGCCAGCACCCGGGGCAGGCGAGTGATACCCCAGCGCAATGGGTCGGCCACCTCGGACAAAGCGGCACGCAGCACATCGGTCAACTCGGCCGGGGCATCCAGCGCCAGCCAGGTGCCCACCACGGGCTGGTC
>JBATEM010000341.1:0-2234 GCA_049664005.1 Candidatus Macondimonas sp. | reverse complement strand
CGTAGGTGGGCAGGACCTTGGGGCCCTTCATCTCGTAGACGAACTCCAGTTCGGTCTCGGGCTGGCAGCCCACGCCGAGGGCGTAGAGCTGCACGTCTTTCTTGGTCCATGAAGCCGGCATGGGGCTGAAGGTTTCACCAACCAGATCGGGAGAAATTTTCTTTGCCATAGGGTTGTCCTGCTGTTCCTTCAACAGTGGAAAAAGGTCCCCAGATAGTAGGTAGCCCCCGGGGCAGCGTCAAGGAATCCCCGCCTGCGGCATGAATATCGCTCTATCATCGGCCCACCGCCAAGCGCTTGGTGACCCTGAAGGGTGAACCAGTGCCTTGCGCGGCAGTCCCAATGGCGCTTACCTCAACAGGAGTTCCCGATGAATCCGCGCACCGTTCTGATCACAGGCACTTCTTCCGGGATTGGCAAGGCGGCCGTCACTGCATTCCACCGCCGCGGCTGGCAGGTGGTGGCAACCATGCGCAACCCCGCCCGCGCCGCCGCTTTCGGCTGGCCCGCCGATGTACTCGTAGCGCGCTTGGACCTGACCGATCCGGATAGCCTTGAGGCCGCAAAAATGGCCGCCGAGGCGCGGTTCGGCGCCATTGATGCGTTGGTCAACAATGCCGGCTACGGCCTTACCGGCGCCATCGAGACCTGTACGCCGGAACAGATCCGCGCCTCATTCGAGACCAATCTGTTCGGCACCCTGGAGGCAATCCGTACTTTTCTGCCGGCCATGCGTGAGCGCGATCAAGGCGTGATCATGAACGTCACCAGCATCGGCGGGCGCATGACCTTTCCCTTCTACGGCTACTACAGCGCGGCGAAATACGCGCTGGAAGCCGTCAGTGAAGGACTTTGGCACGACCTCTATCCCAGCCAGGTGCGGGTCAAGGTGATCGAGCCGGGCTTCACCCAAACCGCGTTCGCAGAAACCGGGCTGGTGATGGGCGAGATTGATCTGCCGTTCTATCGCGAGCGGATTCGCCGCCTGACAGAACGGCTCAAGCAGGGCGGCACGGGCACCCCGCCGGAGGTGATTGCCGACCTCATCGTGCGCGCGACCGAGGATCCCGGGCGACGTCTGCGCTATCACGCCGGGCTTTATGCCGGTCCCTTGTTGGCCCTGCGGCGACTCCTGCCAGACACCTGGTTCATGCACCTGCTGCGACGCAATACGGAAAAGTAGGCATCGGGCTGCGATTGCCCTATCCCGACAGGCTCGCCTCCCCTATAATCGGCGCTGCAAAAAAACGGGCGATCAAAAGAACCCGCCTCCTTCAGGAACAGCCGATCAAGAGGCCGAGAATGATGATCCAGCGTCTAGCCGGCATCGCGATGCTCGCGGTGCTCTCGGGCACAGCACTGGTTGCGAACGCCGAATCCGGTGACCCGCAACAGGGCAAGGTCAAATTCCAGGGTTGCATGGGCTGCCATGCCAACCCCTATGCCAGCAATGCCTATCCCAACTTCAAATTCCCTAAGCTGGCCGGACAGTATCCCGAATATATCGTGGCTGCCCTCAAGGCTTACAAAAGCGGCGAGCGCAAGCACAAGACCATGGTCTTCCAGGCAGGCTCGCTCAGCGATCAGGACATGCTGGACATCGCCGCCTACATCGCCACCCTGAACGGACAATGAATCCGCGGTCAATCTGGAGATCTTGACGATGCATGTGTGGAAGAGTGCGACGATGCTGGTTCTGGCCTGCCTGCCAGCGGTGTCACTCGCAGCGGGAGATCCGGCTGCAGGACAACAAAAGGCTACCCAGGTCTGCGCCGCCTGCCATGGACCGGATGGCAACAGCCCAAGCAATCAGTTTCCGATTCTGGCCGGACAGTATGAGGATTATCTGGTGTATGCCCTGCAAAGTTATCGCAACGGCCAGCGCAATAACCCGGTGATGACAGGTATGGCGCAGCCTTTGACGGATCAGGAGATCAAGGATCTGGCGGCCTTTTTTGCCAGCCAGAAGGGCCTGCGCATCGCCCGCTGAGGCTCGGTCGATCCTGCCGCCCCGAGCCAGCGCGGGCGGCGCGATCACCCCGCGATCTTTGTCTTTGCCATTTCCGCCACCAACCCCAGCCGTGACGCAATTGCGTCGCGCGACTGCCCGACCAGATGCTGACGACGAGTCTCCGTGCTGGACAAGGGCGGCAAAAAAGCAATTCGCACCACCAGATCGCGTGCGCCCAACAGCGCCCACACATGCGCCGTCAGGGTCTGTTCCCCCACGAACG
>JBATEM010000340.1:0-5764 GCA_049664005.1 Candidatus Macondimonas sp. | reverse complement strand
TTGACGCCGCAGTCGGACTTGCCTTCTTCAAAGGTGCCCAGATGCTTGCCGCGGCGCTTGGCGGTCTTGTCGGGATAGACCGACAGGACCTCCTCCACGAGCGCCTTGTTGCGCTCTTTGGTTTGTTCGACTGTCAGGCTCATGTTCGGTCTCCTAACTCGACGTGGAAAACAAATTCGGTTTGACCCACAAGGCGGCGGCAGGATAGCCGGTCGCCATCGGGATCATTTCCGGAGTTCCACCCAGGGCGCATGCCCCGGGCGGATTCCGTTGGTCTGGGACTCAGGCGACCGCCGCGGCTTCAGCCGCGAGTTCCGCCGCCGTCTTGCCGATGATGGACTCGTCCACCCGCTGCATGATGCCGTGCTCCATCAGCAGGTCTTCCAGCTCATCCATAGTGATCGGGGTCGGGATGATGCCGTTGCCCTTGTTGGCATGGATCTTGGTTGCCAGCGTCCGATACTCCTCGGCCTGCTTGGAATCAGGCGCGTATTCCAGCACCGTCATGCGCCGCAGTTCGGCGTGTTGCACGATGTTGTCGCGGGGCACGAAATGGATCAGCTTGGTGCCCAGCCGCTTGGCCAGCGATTCGGCCAGCTCGTATTCCTTGTCGGTCTGGCGCTCGTTGCAAACAAGCCCGCCCAGGCGCACACCGCCGGAGTTGGCGTACTTCAGAACGCCCTTGGCGATGTTGTTGGCCGCATACATGGCCATCATCTCGCCGGACATGACGATGTAGATTTCCTGCGCCTTGTTCTCGCGGATGGGCATGGCGAAGCCGCCACACACCACGTCGCCAAGGACGTCGTAGGACACATAATCCATGTCCTCGTAAGCGCCTTCCTCTTCCAGGAAGTTGATCGAGGTGATCACGCCACGACCGGCGCAGCCGACACCGGGCTCGGGGCCACCGGACTCGACGCAGCGGATGCCCTTGTAGCCAACCTTCATGACTTCATCGAGTTCCAGGTCTTCCACCGTGCCGGCGGCCGCCGCCAGCGACAGGATGGTGTCCTGGGCCTTTGCATGAAGGATCAAGCGGGTGGAGTCGGCCTTGGGGTCGCAGCCGACGATCAGGATCTTCTGACCCAGGTCTGCCAGGGCCGCCAGGGTGTTCTGAGAGGTGGTGGACTTGCCGATCCCACCTTTGCCGTAAAAAGCGATTTGCCGTAGCGCGCTCATCGAGGTCTCCTTAAAAAAAACCGTGAAAGATTCCGCAACTGCCGTGTGTGGTGTTTGAAAGAAGACCGGTTGACCTCACTAGAATTCCCCGATGGGGGTGTGGTTCCCGCCTTCCATCCCCACTATTGCAACCCCTGCGCCAACCTTGCAAAAATTTAGTCAAACTACTGAATCTAAAATAAATATTCTCGCGAAAACTCCGCCAAAATCGCCTCTTTCGCCATGTGCGAAATCCGACATCCGGCCCCGGCATGTCTGAAACAAAACATCATCCCGACATGTCGGCGACCGATTGATGCAGCCCCTCACGGGCAAGCGGTATGGAAGTTGCTTCGGGCTGCCTGAGACCCGACGGCTCCAGCGCCGGGTCGCCCCCCAAATCCCGGAACCTGAGGACACAAGCCATGCAAATCGGAGTGGAAAGCGCCCGCGCGGTGGAGAACCGGCGAATCTTTGTGGTGGACACTGATGAAATCATCCGGGCCGCCCTGCAGTTCATGCTGCACGACGAAAACGAAGCCCATGAACTGGAATCGGTGGAGGCGGCCCTGGTGAAAGCCACGGACTGGCCGCCCGATCTGATCCTGCTGGGCCAAAACCTGTTGCAATCCGAGGGCCTGGCGGCCCTGACCCGACTGACCACGGCCCTGCCCGGCGCCCAGGTATTGCTGGTGGGAAGCGCTGCGGACCCCATCCTGGGTGAGGCCCTGGCGGGCGGCGCCCATGGCTTGATTCCGGTGCCGCTCAGACTGGAGGCGGTACGCAAGGCCGTGGATCAGGCGCTGGGGCGCGTCTGAGGCGGGCGACCGATGACCCGACGAAGCTTGGCTGATGTGCGCCATGGTTTGTCGGGTTCACGACATGTCCCGCAGCGTCCTGTGTCGCGCCATGGATCCAAAAACATGACGAGGATCAGTTCAGTTCCAAAGACTTGGAATCGGCAACGGGGATTGGCACAGGCATTGCTCTATCCCCTGCAAAGCCACCCAGGCATGGCTTCACCGCTTGGCGGAGATCCTTATTTCAGGCAGGGGTAATCAACATGACGAGCGCCGAGAAACTTCCCATCTACCTGGACTATGCAGCCACCACGCCGGTGGACCCGCGGGTGGCGGAAAAAATGATTCCCTATCTCACCGAACTGTTCGGCAATCAGGCCAGCCGCTCCCACGCCTATGGCTGGCGGGCCGAAGCAGCCGTCGAAACCGCCCGCGCCCAGGTCGCCGAGCTGGTGGGCGCCGACCCCAAGGAAATCATCTGGACCTCGGGGGCAACGGAATCGGACAATCTGGCCATCAAAGGCGCAGCCCATTTCTATCGCCAGAAGGGCAATCACCTGATCACCCTGGCCACCGAGCACAAGGCCGTCCTGGACCCCATGCGCGAGCTGGAACGGGAAGGCTTCAAGGTCAGCTATCTCAATCCAGAGGCCAATGGCCTGGTGGATCTGGCGGCTTTCCAGGCCGCCATCACCCCGGAAACCATCCTGGTGTCGATCATGCTGGTCAACAACGAGATCGGCGTGATCCAGGACATCGCCGCCCTCGGCACGATCTGCCGGGAACGAGGCATCCTGTTCCACGTCGATGCGGCCCAGGCCACCGGTAAAGTGCCCATCGATCTCAAGACCCTGCCGGTCGACCTGATGTCCTTCTCCGCCCACAAGATCTACGGTCCTCAGGGCATCGGCGCGCTCTATGTACGGCGCCGGCCGCGGGTCCACCTGGAACCCTTGATCCACGGCGGCGGCCACGAGCGCGGGCTGCGTTCCGGCACCCTGCCGACCCACCAGATCGTCGGCATGGGCGAGGCCTACCGCCTGGCCGGGGAATCGATGGGCAGCGAGAACGAACGCATCCGCGCCCTGCGCGACCGTTTCCTAGCCGGCATCGCCGACATGGAAGAGGTCTACCTCAACGGCGACCTGGAGGCGCGCGTTCCGCACAACCTGAATGTGAGTTTCAACTTCGTCGAAGGCGAGTCCCTGATGATGGCGGTCAAGGAATTGGCCGTTTCCAGCGGCTCGGCCTGCACCTCGGCGAGCCTGGAGCCGTCCCATGTGCTGCGGGCGCTGGGGCGCAGCGATGAATTGGCGCACAGCTCGCTGCGCATCACCCTGGGCCGCTACACCACCGCCCAGGACATCGACTTTGCCGTCGCGCTGCTCAAGGACAAGGTCGCCAAGCTGCGCGCGCTCTCACCGCTCTGGGACATGCATCTGCAGGGCATCGACTTGAACACGGTGCAATGGGCCGCTGCGGCCCATTGACCCCATCCGCCAGGAGGACACTTCACCATGGCTTACAGCGACAAGGTTCTGGATCACTACGAAAACCCCCGCAACGTGGGCACCTTCGATACCGGTGAAGACGATGTCGGCACCGGCATGGTCGGTGCGCCAGCCTGCGGTGATGTCATGCGGCTGCAGATCAAGGTCAGCCCCGAGGGCATCATCGAGGACGCCCGCTTCAAGACCTATGGCTGCGGCTCGGCCATCGCCTCCAGCTCGCTGGTCACCGAATGGGTGAAAGGCAAGACGCTGGAAGAAGCCATGACGATCAAGAACGCCGAGATCGCCGAAGAGCTGGCCCTGCCGCCGGTGAAGATCCACTGCTCGGTGCTGGCCGAAGACGCCATCAAGGCCGCGGTGGAAGACTACCGCGCCAAGCAGGGGGCGACCGCCTCCGATACCGCCGCATCCGCGGCCTGACCCGCCCTATTCCGGGAGAATTGCCATGTCCGCTGTCGTCGCCACCCCGTCTCCCCTGCTGTTGTCGCCCAGCGCCATCGGCAAAATCAAGGATCTGCTCAGCGAGGAAAACAACACCACGCTCAAATTGCGCGTCTATGTCACCGGCGGCGGCTGCTCCGGCTTCAGCTACGGCTTTGCCTTCGAGGAAGGGGTGGCCGAAGACGACAGCCTGTTCGAACAGGACGGGGTGGGCGTGTTGGTCGACCCCATGAGCTTCGCCTATCTGGCGGGCGCCGAGGTGGATTTCGAGGAAAGCCTGGAAGGCGCTCGTTTCATCATCCGCAATCCCAATGCCAAGACCACCTGTGGTTGCGGCACTTCCTTTTCGGTGTGAGGGATCGGCCATGAGCGTGACACTGACCGAACGGGCTGCGCTGAAGATGCAGCGTTCCCTGGCCAGCCGGGGCAAGGGGCTGGGCATCCGGCTGGGGGTCAAGACCAGCGGCTGCTCGGGCATGAGCTATGTGATGGAGTTCGTCGACGAGGTCCAGGAAGGCGATCAGTGCTTCGAAAGCCACGGCATGACCGTGATCATCGATGCCCGCAGCCTGCCCTACATGATGGGCACCGAACTGGACTTCGTGCGCGAGGGCCTGAACGAGGGTTTCAAGTTTGAAAACCCCAATGTCAAGAGTTCCTGCGGCTGCGGCGAAAGTTTCAGCGTGAGCGCCTGACGACCCTACGGCATCAATCAAGGACACCCCATGACAGCGACGGTGGCATCGGATTATTTCGCGGTCTTCGACCTGCCGCCCGCCTTTGCCCAGGACTCCACTGAGCTGGAGCGGCGCTATCTCACGATGCAGACCCGTGTCCATCCCGATCGCCATGCCCACCAGGACGCGGCCCAGCGCCGCGCCGCTGTCGAACAGGCTGCGCGGATCAATGAGGCCTATCGCAACCTCAAGGACCCGCTGACCCGATCCACCCACCTGCTTGCCTTGCGCGGGGTGGATGTCTTGTCCGCCGGTTCCATCCCCTTGCCGGCGGACTTTCTTTTTCAACAGATGCGCTGGCACGAGGACCTCGAGGCCGCCCGCAAGGCCGGCGACCAGGACCGGCTGGCCCGACTCGCCGAGTCCTTGCTGGCCGAGCGCGAGCGCCTGGTCCAGATGCTGATCCGCACGCTGGACGAGGAACGCGACGACAACGCCGCCGCCCAACGGGTGCGCCAGCTCATGTTCCTGCGCCGGCTCATCGAGCAGGCGCAGGCCGCGATCGAGGAGTGGGAATTCTCATGAGCCTGCTGCAAATCCTCGAACCTGGCGCTGCGACCGAGGAACCCGTGATCCGCCGCTTGGCGGTGGGGATCGACCTCGGTACCACCCATTCGCTGGTCGCCACCCTCGACAACGGCCAGGTCCGGGTGCTGCTCAATGACGCCGGCGAGGCCCTGCTGCCCTCGGTGGTGGGCTTCCAGGCCGACGGCCGTGCCCAGGTGGGCCGCGCAGCGCGCGAGGCGGCGATCCACAATCCCGGCGCCACCTTCCACTCCATCAAGCGCTTCATGGGGCGGGGCACGGCGGATCTGGCCCAGGCCGGCCCCCTGCCCTATCAGGTGGTCGAGGGAGACGGCATGATCCGCTTCCAGACGCCTCGCGGCCCGCTGTCGCCGGTGGAAATCTCCGCCGAGATCCTGAAAGTGCTGCGGGTACGGGCCGAAGCCGCCTTGGGTGGCCCGCTGCACGGCGCCGTGATCACGGTCCCGGCCTATTTCGATGATGGGCAACGTCAGGCCACCCGCGACGCCGCCCGGCTGGCGGGCATCGAGGTGCTGCGCCTGCTCAACGAGCCCACCGCCGCCGCCGTGGCCTATGGCCTGGACAAGGG
>JBATEM010000339.1:0-2282 GCA_049664005.1 Candidatus Macondimonas sp. | reverse complement strand
GCCTCATCCAGGATGTTGCCGATGAAGAGGTAGCGGCCATCGGCAGAGACATAGACCACATCCGCACGCCCGCTTTCGCGCGCCCGCATCACATAACCCTTCATCTGGCCAGGGGCCTCGAAACTGCTCTCCACGGTCAACCCCATCGCCAGCAGGCGAGCAAGTGCCGGTGGCGGCGCTTCAGCGGCCGGGACGTTGGTGCTGGCCAAGGTCAGCGTGAGCGCGATGCCGATGCATAAAGGCCACAGGCGGATGCGCCCGCTTGCCGGCGGCTTTGGCATTCCGCCAGAATGGGCAGGCCCAAACGGGCGGTGAAGGCGGGTGAAGAATTTATGCACCGTGTTTTTCCCTTGGGCGTGAGAGGCAAGCGGATCGTTCGTGCGGTGAGGCACGGTTTGAGCGTTGTGGTTCTGGGGTACCTGATCCTGGGTTTGGTGGCCTGTTCGGGCGAACCCGAACCCGCCGCACCCGCCATTCCAGCAGACCGGGCACCGGGGCGCTGGGACTTGAGCGCCATTTACCCCGATGAGTCGTCCTATCAGGCGGATCTGGCCCGTTTGGGTGAAGATCAGCGGGCGTTCGTCGCGCAATGTCCTGGCCAGTTGGACAGCGGCCGCATCCTGGCTGCCTGTCTCCAGCGCTATACAGCCTTGATGCAGCGGGTATCGCAACTGGCCGGTTACGCCCAGCTTCGCTATGACGAGGATACCACCAACGCCCCGGCGCTCGCCCGCCAGCAGCAGGCCGAGGCACGCCAGGCCGAGGTGCAGGAAGCAGCCAGTTTCCTGGAACCGGAAATCCTGGCGCTGGGCCCGGACCGCATTGGCAAGCTCATGCGGGGCAACAAGACACTGGGCGGTGATTACCGGCATCTGCTGGAAGAGATCATGCGCCGCGCCGCGCACACCCTGTCGGCGCCCGAGGAACGCTTGTTGGCCATGGGCGTGGTGGTGGGGGACATCCCGGCCAATCTCTACACCACGCTGACCAATGCAGAAATGCCCTGGCCCACGGTGACCTTGCACGACGGCAGTAGCCTGCGTCTGGATCAGGTAGGGTATCAAAAGGGGCGTCAACTTCCTGAACGGGCCGATCGCGAGCGCGTCTTCCAGGCCTTCTGGGGCAGCTTTGCCGGTTACGAGCAGACCTTGGGGGTGGCGCTTTATGGCCAGTTGCAGCGTGATCGCTTCCTGGCCCGGGCGCGGCATTACGACAGCACCCTGGCAGCCAGCCTGGATCAGGATGGCATTCCCGTGGCGGTCTACGACACCCTGATCGCTGAGGCCGAACGCGGGCTGCCCACCCTGCATCGCTATCTGCGCCTGCGGGCGAAGATGATGGGACTGGAGCGCCTGGCGGCCCATGATCTTTATGCACCCGTCACTCAGGAGGCAGGACCTCGTTTCACCCTGGGGCAGGCGGAGCAGCAGGTGGTGGCCGCCCTGGCGCCCTTGGGGCCGGACTATACGAATACCCTGGCGCGCGGCTTCGGATCGGACTGGATGGACGCCGAGCCGCGTCCGGGCAAGCGTTCCGGCGCCTATATGCTGGGATCGATCCATGCCGTGCATCCCTTCGTGCTGACTTCTTTCAGCGGCGATTTCGATTCGGTTTCGACCCTGGCGCACGAATGGGGCCATGCCCTGCACTCCCATCTGGCCAATACCCACCAGCCGTTTCTGAATGCCCAGTACGCCACGTTTCTGGCGGAGGTGGCCTCCACCTTCAACGAGCGGCTCTTGATGGAGCATCTGATCGATGGCGCGACGAATGATGCGCAACGCCTGTTTTATCTGAACGAGGCGCTGGAAAGCCTGCGTGGCACCTTTTTCCGCCAGGTGATGTTCGCGGCCTTCGAGCGCGACATCCATGCCCGTCTGGCGGCCGGGGAAGCGCTCACCGGAGCGGACTTCAGCCGGCTCTATCTGGCCCAGGTGCGTCGTTATCTGGGGCAGGAGGTCGGGGTGGTGGACATCGATGCCCGCTATGGCATCGAATGGGCGTACATTCCGCACTTTTATTACAATTTTTACGTGTATCAGTATGCCACCTCGATCGCGGCGGCCAGTCTGCTAGTGGATGGCGTGAAGGGCGACGAGCGCGGCGCCCGGGAGCGCTATCTGGCCTTGCTGGCCGCCGGCGGATCGGACAATCCTTATCGTTTGTTGAAGGATGCCGGTGTCGACTTGGCGACGCCCGCGCCCTATCGTTCGCTGGTTCAACGCATGGACCGGCTGCTGGATGAAATGGAAAAGATTTTGGCGCGCCGGGGCGGCTGAAAG
>JBATEM010000338.1:0-2835 GCA_049664005.1 Candidatus Macondimonas sp. | reverse complement strand
TTTATGGTCTAATGCGCCGCTATGTTTCGTCCCTTCGAGCTCTTCATTGGCCTGCGCTACAGCCGTTCCCGGCGGCGCAACCATTTCATCTCCTTCATCTCGCTGATTTCCATGCTCGGCGTGGGCTTGGGCGTGGCCGCGCTGATCGTTGTGTTGTCGGTCATGAACGGCTTCGAGCAGGAACTGCGCCAGCGAATCCTGGGCATGACGGCCCATGTCACGGTGAGCAACTACGATGTGCGGGTGAGCGAGTGGCCCCGGGTGGCCGATCAGGTGGCGACCCATCCCCATGTGATCGGCTCGGCGCCCTACGTCGAAGGTGAGGCGATTTTTCGCCATGCCCGGATCCTCACCGGCGGCATGCTTTACGGCGTTCTGCCCGAGCGGGAAGGCCAGGTATCCGATGTGGGGCGGCGCATGGTGGCAGGCCGTCTGGAGGATCTGACCGACGGCGGCTATGGCGTGGTGTTGGGCAAGGCGCTCGCGGAAGCCCTGGGCGTCGAACTGGGGGATGCGGTCGATCTCATGGTGCCGCAGGCCAACCTGACGCCAGCAGGCCTGATTCCGCGCCTGCGCCGCTTTCATGTGGTGGGCGTGTTCGAGGTGGGGATGTATGAATACGACCGCACCCAGGCCTTTGTGCATCTTGCGGACGCGGCGCGGCTGATGGCCCTGGGGAATGCGGTGAGCGGCGTGCGGCTCAAGCTGGATGATATCTATCGCGCCCCGCGGGTGAGCCAAGAGCTGGTGGAGACGCTGGATCCAGGTTATTTCGCCACCGACTGGACGCGCCGCCATGCCAATTTTTTCCGGGCGATCCGGACCGAAAAGACGGTGATGTTCGTCATTCTGGCGATGATCGTCGGCGTCGCCGCCTTCAACATCGTCTCCACGCTGGTGATGGTGGTGACCGACAAGCAGGGCGACATCGCCATCCTGCGCACCCTGGGCGCTTCGCCGGCGAGCATCATGGGCGTGTTCATCGTCCAGGGTGTGTTGATCGGCATTGTGGGAACCTTGGCGGGGGTCGCGGTCGGGGTCCTGATCGCCCTGAATGTCGAAACGCTGGTGCCCTTGATCGAACGGGTGGTCGGTTTCAACTTCCTGCCGGCGGATGTGTACTACATCAGCGAACTGCCTTCGCGGCTGGACGTCACCGACGTGATTCGCATCAGTGTGTTGTCCTTCGTGCTGTCCCTGCTGTCCACGCTCTATCCCGCCTGGCGCGCCGCGCGGATGGAGCCGGCCGAGGCCCTGCGCTATGAGTGAGTCGGCGCCGGTGTTGATCTGTCGCAATCTGGTCCAGCGCTTCCGGCAGGGGCAGGCCGAGGTGCCCGTACTTGATGGCGTGGATCTCACGTTGGCGCCCGGTGAGCAGGTGGCGATCGTGGGCGCTTCCGGATCAGGCAAGAGCACCTTGCTGCACCTGCTGGGCGGGTTGGAGCGCCCCCTGTCCGGCGAGGTGGAAGTCATGGGGCAGCCCATGCACCGGCTGGGCAATGCCGCCCGTGGACGCTTGCGCAACCGGGCGATGGGGTTCGTCTACCAGTTCCATCACCTGATGCCGGAGTTCAGCGCCCTGGAAAACGTGGCCATGCCGCTATTGCTGCGGCGCATGGCGCCAGCGGAGGCGGAGGCGCGGGCGCGGGCCTTATTGGAGCAGGTGGGGCTGGGGCCACGCCTGGAACACCGTCCGGCCCAGCTTTCCGGCGGGGAGCGCCAGCGCGCCGCGCTGGCTCGGGCACTGGTCACTGAACCGCCTTGTGTTTTGGCCGATGAACCCACCGGGAACCTCGACCCGCGCACCGCCGGCCAGATGTATGACCTCATGCTGCAACTCAACCGCCATCTCGGCACCAGCTTCCTTATCGTCACCCACGATGTGGCGCTGGCCGGGCGCATGGATCGGGTGCTGCGGCTGGAATCGGGGCGTTTGCAGCCGCTCTGAAGATGCTTCCCGGTGATGGGTCGCGCGCTCCTGGCCTTTGTGCTGGGTCTGCTCGCCCTGAACGCCTGTCCCGACTTGCCAAGCCCGGCGATCCGCCTGGGCCTTGGGCTCCTTCTTCTTCCCCTGCTGCTGGCGATTCACGCGCGGGCCAGCGGTTGGATCGTGCTGGCGGCGGGTCTGTCCGGATTTCTGTGGGCAAGCCTGTCGGGGGGCAGTTTCCTGGCCCAGCGTCCTGAGCTGCCGCCCCGGGGCGTGGTCACGGTCCTGACCGTGCGTATCGCCGATTTTCCTCAGTACCGCAATGGGGGGCAGCGATTGCTGGCCGAAGTGGTATCCACGGCCAATCCCGTCGTGGCGCTGCCCGTGGGCGCCACGGTGCGGATCTCGGACTATGGCATGGCGCGGGTCTATCGACCCGGTGAAACCTGGCGGCTCAAGGTGCGATTGCGTGCCCCCCGTGGCCTGAGCAATCCCGGCACCTTTGACTATGAGACCTGGCTGTTTCAGCAGGGCATCGTGGCCACCGCCAGCATCCGCGAGGACCCGGCCAATGCCCGCCTGGCCACGGCCTGGTTCAGCCTGCAACACCTGCGGGCCCATCTGGCGGCGCAAATCGACAGGGTGTTGGCCGATCATCCCCAGGCCGGGTTGGTGCGCGCCTTGGCGCTGGGTGATCAGGGGGCGCTCACGCCTGAGCAATGGAGGGTATTCCGCGATACCGGGACGACGCATCTGGCCGTGATTTCCGGCCAGCACATCCTCATGGCCGCCGCTCCGGTCTATGGATTGACCCGCTGGACCTGGCCGCGGCTGGCGAGTCTGGCGTTGCGTATCGCAGCCCCACGCGCGGCGGCTCTCGCCCTGTTGGCGGCTGCCTTCGGCTATAG
>JBATEM010000337.1:0-1914 GCA_049664005.1 Candidatus Macondimonas sp. | reverse complement strand
GCGGGTCCGGTTGTTGGCATGGGAAACGTTGTTCCCGCTCATGGGACGCTTCCCGGTAACCTGGCAAACTCGGGACATGGGATCCAATCCTTATCAATCGAGACAATGCCCCCAGTTCGGGGGATGCGCTAAACGCACTTTTTAACATGTACGGACGCTCTCCCGCAAGGCTTGGGTGGCAATCCGCTCATAAGGCAAGGCGCCCGCTGCACGCCCAATCCGCATTCAGGCTTGGACACATCGACGACGAACACCTGAATCAGGCGTCGCTGCCCGGTTGTCAAGGCGCCTCTCAGCCGGCCCCCAATTCCGCCGCCGCGCGGGGGCCGACCACCACCCAAGGGCACCTCCGAAAGAAACCCCGGTGTCGGCCCATTTGTCGCCGGACCTAATGACCCTTCGGCTGGACCTCAATGCCCGTTCACCAGCGCGACAGATATCCGTCCTGAAAAACTGTCGTTACGCTCACCTCGCGGACCGCCCAGGAATCCGTGGTCTTCAAAGCAATCCCCGCTCGGCCAGGGAAACGCATGGCCCATCGCCAACAATCAGGTGGTCCAGCACGCGCACGTCGATCAGGGCCAGCGCCTCGCGCAAGCGGCGGGTGATGGCCTCATCGGCCCGGCTGGGCTCGGCCACGCCGGAGGGGTGGTTGTGGCAGAAGATCACGGCGGCGGCGTTGTGGGTCAGCGCGCCGCGCACCACCTCGCGGGGATGGACGCTGGCGCCGTCGATGGTGCCGCGAAACAGCTCGCAGAACTCGATCACCCGATGCCGGTTGTCCAGGTACAGGCAGGCGAAAACCTCATAGGGGTAATCCCGCAGGCGGCTCTGGAGAAAGCGGCCCACCGCGTCGGGCTGAGTCAGGGCATCGCCGCGCTTCAGGGTCTCCCCCAGATGGCGGCGCGCCATTTCGAGGACGGCCTGGAGCTGGGCGTACTTGGCCATGCCCAGCCCCTGCGCGGCGCAGAACTGCTCGCTGGACAAACCCAGCAAGGTGCGCAGACCGCCATGTTGCACCAGCAGATCCCGCGCCAGATCGACGGCGTTGCGCCCGGGAACTCCGGTGCGCAGGAAAATCGCCAGCAACTCGGCATCGGACAATGCCTGGGGACCCCGGGCAATCAATTTCTCGCGCGGACGCTCCGCGTCGGGCCAATCGGTGATGCGCACGTTTCCCTCCCACAAAGACCTTCGCCCGGCCTTGGCCCCATGATCCGGCGCCGCTGCGACGCAATCCGCACTTTCGAATCGCCCGGCCAATCCATCTGGGAAGCCGCCGGCCTCTTTCCATGGCAAGGAACGGGGCCAGCCATGCATGCGTCGGGTATTTCCCAAGTGTTTCCCTTATCGGCGCGGCGACTGACTTGCTTGAAAGGCTACCTTGGAGCGTCAGCGCCCATGGGTTAGGATGCGCGGATCGATCCGGACCTCCTCTCGGCGCACCTCCCATGACCCCAACCGCCTTCCCCCAACGCATCCTGCTCGGCGTCACCGGCGGCATCGCCGCCTACAAGAGCGCGGAGCTGGTGCGCCGGCTGCGCGATGCCGGCGCCGAGGTGCAGGTGGTCATGACCGACGCGGCCACCGCCTTCATCACGCCCATGACGCTACAGGCCTTGAGTGGCCGGCCGGTGCGCAGCGGCCTGATGGATCCCCAGGCGGAAGCGGCCATGGGTCATATCGAGCTGGCGCGCTGGGCCGAGCGCATCCTGATTGCCCCGGCCAGCGCCGATTTCCTGGCGCGCCTCGCCCACGGCCTGGCGAACGATCTGCTCAGCACCCTGTGTCTTGCCAGCGAGGCGCCGCTGTTCCTGGCCCCGGCCATGAACCGGGTGATGTGGCAACACCCGGCCACGCGCGCCAACTGCGCGCTCCTGGCCTCGCGCGGCGCGACGCTGTTGGGTCCTGCGG
>JBATEM010000336.1:0-8995 GCA_049664005.1 Candidatus Macondimonas sp. | reverse complement strand
TCCTGGCCCAGGGCGATCCTGAAACGGTTCATGGCAATGAACATCAGCGCGTTTCCTCGTGCCGAACCGGCGTCCCAAAGAGACGCCGGTTCGGCAACTGCGTGTTTATTTCTTCATCTTCATGAGCAGCGCCATTTCTTCCATGGCGCTGCCGGGAATGATGTAGCCCTCGGTGTTGCGAATCTCTTCCAGATGGTCCCGAATATATTCCAGCGTAAGACCATCGGGATTGAACACCCCTTTGGTCGCGCCGATGAAAATACGGCCAACCCGACCGGCCGCGGCGGAATAGATTTCGCCATTGACCTTGCAGGATTCATGGCACAGATACACCACGATGGGTGACACCAGCTCCGGATCCATGCGGAACTGACTGCCCATCGGTCCCATCAATTCCTCGGTCATGCGGGTCTTGGCGCCCGGCGCGATCACGTTGGCCTTGATGTTGTATTTCTGGCCTTCCTGCTTGAGGACGTTGGTGAAGCCGACGATGCCCATCTTGGCGGCGCCGTAGTTGGTCTGGCCAAAGTTGCCAAAAATGCCGGCCGCGGAACTGGTGTTCACGATGCGACCGTACTTCTGTTCGCGCATCAGTTCCCAGGCCGCCTGGGTGACCCAGAACGCGCCCTTGAGATGCACATCCAGGACCGGATCCAGAAATTCCGGCGACATGTTCTTGAAGGACTTGTCGCGCAGGATACCGGCATTGTTGATGACGATGTCGACGCGACCGAAGGCATCCAGGGCGGTCTTGATGATGCCCTGTCCCCCTTCCACCGTGGACACGGTATGGCTGTCGGCAACCGCTTCGCCACCAGCCTCCAGGATTTCCCCTACCACACGCTCGGCGGCGGTTGCGGAAGAGCCGGAGCCATCCACCGCTCCGCCCAGATCATTCACGACCACCTTGGCGCCCCGCGAGGCCAGCAGCATGGCATGCGCCCGCCCCAGGCCATTCCCGGCACCCGTCACCACGGCCACCCGGCCGTCATATCGCAGCATGTCGGACATGTTCCTTGTCTCCTTTGTTGAAGCCTGCATTAACAATTCGCCTCCCCCGCGCCAAGGCGAAGGGGATGGGTTCCTAACCATAGTGAGCGGAAGGCCGCGAGGCAAGCCATCGCCCACCTGCCCATTGATCCTGCGCATCTTGGCGCGACGCCATAAACCGGAAAAACAAAGCATGAATGCCTCCACCTGCTACCCTGTCATCCCCATCGCTTCACTCCACAGATCAATCCGACGATGTCCGATAGCGCCCTTTCCCTGCTTCAGCGCATCTACGGCTACCCCGCCTTTCGCGGCGAACAGGCGGCCATCGTCGCGCATGTGGCGGCCGGCGGCGACGCGCTGGTGCTGATGCCGACCGGCGGCGGCAAGTCGCTGTGCTACCAGCTTCCGGCGCTGCTGCGAGCGGGCACGGGCGTCGTCGTCTCGCCGCTGATCGCCCTGATGCACGATCAAGTCGCGGCGCTGCGGGAGCTGGGTGTGGCGGCGGCCTATCTCAACTCCAGCCTGACCCCAAGCGCGGCGGCGGGCGTGGAACAGGATTTTCTGGCCGGACGGCTCGAGCTGCTCTACGTCGCCCCGGAACGGCTGCTGACGCCGCGCTTCCTGGAATTGCTCACCCGCGCATCGGTGGCCCTGTTCGCCATCGACGAGGCCCATTGCGTCTCCCAGTGGGGTCACGACTTCCGGCCCGAATACCTGGGGTTGTCGGCGCTGCACGCGCGGTTTCCCACCGTGCCCCGCATCGCCCTCACCGCCACCGCCGATGCGCTGACCCGACAGGAAATCATCGATCGCCTGGATCTGGCATTCGCCCGCCTGTTCACCGCCAGCTTCGACCGGCCCAACATCCGCTACACCGTGGTTGAAAAGGAGGACACCCGCCGCCAGCTGCTGAACTTCCTGCGCGCCGGTCACACAGGGGACGCGGGCATCGTCTATTGCAGCAGCCGACGCAAGGTGGACGAGACCGCTGACTGGCTGGCCGACCAAGGCTTCACCGCCCTGCCCTATCACGCCGGCATGAACACCGCCACGCGCCAATGCCATCAGGAGCGGTTTCTGCGGGAGGATGGCGTGGTCATGGTCGCCACCATCGCTTTTGGCATGGGCATCGACAAACCCGATGTGCGCTTCGTCGCCCATCTGGACTTGCCCCACTCCATCGAGGGCTATTATCAGGAGACCGGCCGTGCCGGGCGTGATGGCGCGGCGGCGGATGCCTGGATGGCTTGGGGTCTGGGCGATGTGGCCACCCAGCGGCGCTTCATCGAGGAGTCCGGGGCCGAAGAAGCCCACAAACGCATGGCACACGGCAAGCTGGATGCCCTGCTGGGGCTGGTGGAAACCGCCGCCTGCCGCCGCCAGCTGTTGTTGCGTTACTTCGGCGAGGCGTCCGAACCCTGCGGCAACTGCGACAACTGCCTGGAGCCGCCCACGCTCTGGGACGGCACCGAAGCCGCCCGCAAGGCGCTGTCCGCCGTCTACCGCACCGGCAACCGCTTCGGCGTCGGCCATGTCATCGACGTCTTGCTGGGCAAGACGACGGACAAAATCGCCCAGTGGGAGCATGGGCGCCTGTCCGTGTTCGGCATTGGCCGGGAACTGGACGAAAAGCGCTGGCGGGCCGTATTTCGCCAACTGGTGATTCAAGGCTGCCTGGAGATCGACCACACCGCCTATGGCGCCCTGAAGCTCACCGAGGCGGCCCGGCCGGTGCTGCGGGGCGAGGTGCCCGTCACCTTTCGGGAAACCGCGCCGCGCAAAAAAGGCGGAAGACACGCCGGCCCCGGTCTCCAAGGTCCCGACGCCGCCCTGTTCGATCACCTGCGCGCCTGGCGGCGCGAGGTGGCGGCCGACCACGACGTCCCCGCCTATGTCATCTTCAACGATGCGACGCTCAAGGAAATCGTCGCCCGCAAACCCGCCACACTGGCGGAGCTGGCCACCATCTCCGGCATCGGCGCCCGCAAATTGGACGCCTACGGCCGCGAAATTCTCGCCTGTCTCTCCAGCGCTGCGTCGTGAAGTGCGAGACCCGCTCCCGCAGGCGCGGAATCGGACAGAAGCGCCGGTTTCGACCGTTTTGGAACAGCCCGGCCTGAGCACGGCTGAATCGGAACTTCTTGCCATCGCACGTCAGGGCGCGCAGCGGAGAAGATTATCTTCGCGACCCGAGGCATTCACGCGGAAACACCCCTTTCAAACACCGCATTGATCCAAATCCTGGCTGCACCCAAAAAATCGGCCCCCGAAGAGGCCGATGAATCAGAAGCGAATCAGACGGGACGGATCAGAGTAGGTGTTGATCATGTGCTCAATCCCTCAGGCGCCCGTTCAGGTGCTTGCCGGAGACTCCACCGTGGTCAGTTCGCGAATGCGGCTCAGGATCTGCACTAAGAAGCCGCCGATGCCAAACAGCCCCCATCCCAGCACCACGAAGCCCCAGTGGATGGGCGCGGCGAACAGTTCCTCGGCATAGAAGAAGGTGTGACCCCATTCGTTCAGGCCCAGGTTGGGCATGATGAGAATCGGACCCGCTGCCATCAAGGCCAGGGGAATGGAGACCCGCTTGGCAAAATACGGTATGCGGGTATGGATCCAGATGAACCCGAGGACCAGACCCACCAAGGCCACAGGAATGGCGAAGTAGAACAGCTCAATGTGAGTGGGCGTGAAGTCCGTATCCCGCATGGTGATCTGGTGCCAGGCGGCATCGGCTTCCACGAACACCCCCAGAACCACGACGACCAACACGCTGCCCACCGCCAAGAACCCCAAGAGGGTGATATAGAACTGAAGCTCGGTCCGCGCGGACATCGCCATGGGATCGGCCGGTCGCGTAAACCACAGCAGCGGAACGCCGATCACCATCAGGAGGGGAATAATGATCCCCTGGGCATACAGCAGATTCATCCAGTAGAACTTAAAATCCGGTTCGAAGGAGTCCAAGCCGACGTCAAATGAATGTGTCTGCAGGTACCAGCGGTAGATGGCAAATATGGAGCCACCCAGCAGGGTGCCCACCACAGCCAACAGCCACGGGACGCGAATTGGGCCCACGCCGGCATCCATCAACGGCCCTGCGCTGGCCTGTTTATATTGGAGAGAATTTGCTTGAACGGCCATGGGTTTACTCCTCAAGATAGTTCTTTGATCGCGACCTGAAACGCACTACCCCGTTGCACTCAACGGGGTTACGGGTCCAATTCTCACCCCGACCCCTGGCATTGTCGTTGACCGGGATCAACGGCAAATGCCCACACGCCCATAGGCTGCGGGCCCCTGACCATCGCAACCGAACTTGTTATAATCAGCGCCTTCATGGGGGAGTAGTCGCCCGCGCCGTTCGCGGCCGGTGTCCGTATCAACAGGATTGACCGTTTTGGTCATGGTACGGGCGGTCCCAGGGACCTGACGAGACCTGTGATTCCGCTGTCGGATTGGGCCGGCACAGCGGAGTCACGGGTTTTCTCGCCGGCCCTGGGAATGCATGACGATGACCACTTTCCTGCTTGCCGCAGGCTTGATTTCCCTGGCCGAGATCGGCGACAAAACCCAACTGCTGTCTCTCTTCCTCGCGGCCCGCTACCGCCGTCCCGTGCCCATCCTGATCGGTATCCTGATCGCCACCCTCATCAACCACGGACTGGCCAGCGTTTTGGGCAGCCAGGTGGGCGCGCTGTTCACGCCCGATCAACTGCGCTGGGGCGTCGGTGGACTGTTCGTGCTCATGGGCGCCTGGGTGCTGATTCCTGACCGGCTTGACGAAGATCCCGAGACATCCCCCCGTTTTGGCGTGCTGGGCACCACGCTGGTGCTGTTTTTCCTCGCCGAGATGGGCGACAAGACCCAGATCGCCACGGTCGGGCTGGCCGCCCAGCAAGGCCAGTGGTTCGCGGTGACCTGTGGTACGACCGTGGGAATGCTGCTGGCCAATGCCCCCGTCGTCCTGCTGGGTGACCGACTCGCCCGACGCCTCCCCCTGAAGACCATCCGCACGATTGCGGCGCTCAGCTTCATCCTCCTGGGCCTGGGTGTCCTGATGGGCGCTACGGCCTTCTCGCGTTGACGTTCACTGGTCGACCCAACGTACCTGAGTCTCGATGGATTCGCGCTCGGTGCGGAAGTTATTGGCCGGATCATCCGGATCCGCATAGCCAAAGGAGCAACCGAACAGCAGCTTGCGATCGGCGGGAATGTCGAAATACGCGCGCGCGAAATCGGGATAGGTCGCCAGAGCGGCCTGGGCACAGGTCTGGACGCCATGTGCCTGGGCAGCGAGCAAGAAGGATTGCAGATATAGGCCGCAATCCACCCCGCCATAGAAGCCCAGACTTTCGTGGCAAAACATCAGCAACACATGAGGCGCCTCGAACAGGCGGAAATTCTTCAGGGTTTGCTCAAACGCCCCGCGCTTGTTCTCCCGGACAATGCCCAGGGCCGTGTAGAGGGCGCCACCGCAGCGCTTGCGACGGGTGGCATGGGGTTCCTCGTAACGCACCGGAAAAGGATGATCCGGCCGTGGCGGTCGCCCGGCCTGGACATGCGCCCACAGCGCCTCACGGAAGCGGTCGGTTGCGGCGGGCGTGGCGGTCACCACCGGCTCCCAAGGCTGGGTGTTGCACCAGGAAGGGGTGTGTTGGGCGAGCGTCAAAATGGCGCGCAAGGTCGGCTCCGGTACCGCGCGATCCTGAAAAGCGCGGGCGCTGTAGCGTTGCCGGATCAAGTCCTCGAAATGCATGGATCGCCTCCTTCGATTGGCTCATGCCGATTTATAATAGTCCGTTGCTTCATGGGGATTTTCATGCCAGCCCGCTCCGCACTCGCCCGTTGGAAAGTCCCTCTCGAACACCACCCTTTCCCCAGTCTCATGGCGGCGAATTTTTGTTTTTTCATGGGTTTCGCCACGTTCTTTCTGTTGCCGAAGTATCTCATCACGGCCCTTGGTGCAGAGGAAGGCCAGGTGGGTGCCATCATGGCCGGTTATGGACTGGTCATGGTGGCCTGCCTGCCGGCCATTGGGAGCGGCTCGGACCGCTACGGCCGGCGCCCTTTCCTGATTCTGGGCGCGGTCCTGTTGGGCGCGACCGCACTGGCTTTCGGGACGGTCCAGGAACTGGGGCCATGGCCTTATCTCCTGCGCGGTCTGCAGGGGCTGGCGTTTGCCTGCTGGTTCGTCAATTCCTCGACCCTGGCAGTGGATGTGGTGGATCCCGCCCGCCGCGGCAGTGCCCTGGGTCTGTTCGGCGTCTCCACCCTCATCACCTACGGTCTGGCGCCTGCCCTGGCGGAATGGATCGCGCAGGATCGGGGCTTCGCGCTGGTCTTTCTGCTGGCCCTGACCTGGAGCGGATTGGCTTTGTTGCTGAGTCTGGTGTTACCCACGCCTGCGCCACATCCAACCCGCCTGAAGACGGGCATATCCCGTTCGTGGCGGCAACTCGCCAGCGAACCGATCATCGGCGCAATTTGCATCGGTGCCCTGCTCATGGGGCTGGCCTTTGGCACCGTGCTGGTGTTTTCCCAGGCGCAGGCACTGGCCCGAGGCATCACTCCAGTCACCATCCTGACCCTGGCGTTTGCGCTGACGTCGATCATCATGCGCCTGGGGTTTTCACGCCTGGCTGACGGGGGCGGCAAGCGGGTGGTGCTGATCCTCTCCCTGCTGGCGATGGCCGCTGGCACGGGATTGCTGGCGGCGGTCAATGGCATCGGCTTGTATGCCCTGTGTGGCGTGCTGGTCGGCGTGGGCCATTCCCTGGCCTATCCCACGCTGAACGTCATGCTGATCAACCATCTGCCGCCCCATGAACATGGTCGGGGCATGTCCCTCTTCGTGGCGGCCTTCAATATCGGCACGATCCTGGCCCAGTTCGGGCTGGGCCTATTGATTGCCATTGTGGGGCTGCATGGCATCTTCCTGGTCGCCGCCTTGCTGACCATCGCCGCCATCGCCCCCATCCTGCGTGCGACCGCTGCCCCTCAGTAGCCCTGCGCCTGCAACCACGTCTCGATTGCCACCATCGCGCGATCAGGGGTCTGTTGCATGAAGAAATGGTTGCCCGGCAGCATCTGCGCCTGGATAGAGGGGTTGAGTTCCTGCGCGCGCCGAACCGCCTGGGGAATGAAGCGATAGGTGTGTTGCCCATACAGAATCAGGGTCGGACAAGACAATCGCTTCACCGCGGTCCAGACCCCGCGTGGGAAACCCGCGAAGACCTGGGCTTCCATCCAGGGCGGACACTTCAGCACCAGGCGGCCATCGGGAAGCCGGGCCAGGGCGTGATCGACATGGCTTTGCAAGGCGTCCTCGCGCCACCCGGCAAACATGCCGCGGTCGCGAAAATAATTGACCGCCGTCTCCCGATCCGCCCATTCACGGGTGCGCCGGCGCGCCCGGATCGCCAAGGGATTGGAGCGACTCAGACCAGCATAATAGGAAGCGGCCATCAGCCCTGCAAAAGGCGGTGGGTAGAGAATCGGATCCAACAGCACCACGGCATCGAACAGACTGGGATAGTGGGCGGCCGCGAGCAAGGTCAGGACAGCGCCAAAACTATGCCCGCAGCCGATCACGGCGCGCTCGCCCCAGATACGGCGACGGTGGTGGATCACTTGGGCCATGCGTTCGGCACTCAGGTTCCAGCCCGGGAAACGGGTGCCATCGTCGCTGTCGCCATGGCCCTGGGTGTCGTGCAGACACAGGTCATGACGCTCCAGCAAGGGCTGCAACAGCGGCCAATAGGACAGCCCGCACAGTCCATTGCCATGGACGAAATGAATCAGGTTCGGCCGTCCACGCAAAAATTCGCGGCCGCGCAAATCGAGCTGGGCGCTCATCGGGTACGACCAGACTGTGCCGGGGATCAGCCGGGGAATGCGTACGGCAACTTCTTCCATGAAGGGCCTTTAGCGTTCATTAAAGTAAACTTTCACCAAATTATCACAACCATGGGGGAAAGGGGGAATCGGTTGCCCCGCCGGGATCGTCGGAGTCCAAATATTTTTCATTAACATGGCAAATGACGCGACATCCAAGCATTACGGCCAGATTGACCCAGATCAAGGCCCAACCGCAGCATGCAGAGGAAAATCTGCATCTATGCTTCAGGTGCATCCCGATTCCCAACGCCTATGAAGGAACCCTCCATGCAGGCAACCCATGCGAGCGAAACCTACAACGACCGGGTGGTCCGTCAATTTTCGATCATGACCATCGTCTGGGGTGTGGTGGGGATGACAGTGGGGGTGTTGATCGCCGCCCAGCTGCTCTTGCCGGCCCTCAACTTTGACCTGCCCTGGCTCAGCTACGGTCGGCTGCGCCCCCTGCACACCAACGCGGTGATCTTCGCCTTTGGTGGCTGCGCCCTGATGGGGACGTCGTTTTATGTGGTGCAGCGCACCTGCCACACCCGGCTGTTCAGCGACGGTCTGGCCGCCTTCGTGTTCTGGGGCTGGCAGCTGGTCATCGTGCTGGCGGCGGTGACCCTGCCCTTGGGCCTGAGCCAGGGCAAGGAATATGCGGAGCTGGAATGGCCCATCGACCTGCTCATCGCGGCGGTGTGGGTGGCCTACGCCGTGGTGTTCTTCGGGACCATCGTCAAACGGCGCGTTCCTCATATCTATGTTGCCAACTGGTTCTATGGGGCGTTCGTCCTCACTGTGGCGGTGCTGCACATCGTCAACAGCGCGGCCCTGCCCGCCGGGCTCACCAAGTCCTATTCCGCCTACGCCGGCGCGGTCGATGCCATGGTGCAGTGGTGGTACGGCCACAACGCGGTGGGCTTTTTCCTCACCGCTGGCTTCCTCGGCATGATGTATTACTTCGTGCCCAAGCAGGCCGAGCGGCCGATCTTCTCCTACCGCCTGTCCATCGTGCACTTCTGGGCGCTGATCTCGATCTACATGTGGGCCGGGCCCCATCATCTGCACTACACCGCTCTGCCCGACTGGGCCCAGTCGCTGGGGATGGCGTTCTCCCTGA
>JBATEM010000335.1:0-9521 GCA_049664005.1 Candidatus Macondimonas sp. | reverse complement strand
GCCTGGGGCTGCCCGGCCACCCTGGCGGTCGCCGCGTGGACGGCCCAGTGGCTGGAAGGCCGGGATCTGGCGGCCGCAGCCGCATTGACCGGCGCTCAAATGGCCGAGGCGCTGGATCTCGTCGGCGCGCGGCGCGGGGTGGCACTGACGGTGGAGGATGCCCTGCGGGCCGCATTGGCGGCTCAGCATGGCGCAGGGATGTCGACGCAATCGGTGCGGAGTTAGCTGTGTCGGAACTGAACGATCCCCGCGTGTTCATGGCGGCCGAGCGCACCCTGCTGGCCTGGAACCGCACCAGCCTCACCCTCATGGCCTTCGGCTTTGCGGTGGAACGCTTCGGCCTGTTCACGCACATGCTGTTGGCCCATCCGGGCGAACCGATCCCCAGAGGTGGTTCATTCTGGGTCGGGCTGGCCTTCATCGCCTTGGGCGTGCTCGCATCCCTGGGCTCGGTCCATCAGTACCAGCGCGTGCTCGCCACCCTGCGGCCGGTGGAGATTCCCAAGGGCTACGCCGTGCATCTGGGGACGGCGCTCTCCATCGCCGTCGGTGTGCTCGGCCTGGGACTGATTGTTCATCTGGGGCTGCAGGCCGGCGCAATGCCCGCCGCATCCGGCTTGCTCGGGCGGTAACCGCTGCCATACTCCCATCGTGTCTTATGACGGGGCGGTTTCCAGATGGTGTCATTGACGTCTGTTTTTGGGGTGTATGGTCATATTTGACGTGATGGCAAGCCACACATTACCTTGGCTGGACGGAATCTTGGACGCCAGCGGGGCATAAAACATGACGCCTTTTGGGGTGTCCGTTTATAGTTAGACGGCTGAATTCTCGACGTTCGACCCTGCCTCAGAGACCAGAATGAGCGACATAGACGAGTTTGCGCTACAGCACGCCGAGGCGGCAGCCGCGAGATTGTGGGCCTTTGGTAGCGCACCCTTTCCACTCGCTAACGGAGCGGTCATCCAAGAGCATGTCGAGATGGACGTTACGGAAACAGCTATTGCCTTCGCAATTCATGCTCGCCGTATCCTGGACAACAAGGCAATCACGACGAAGTTCACTTTGGACGAGCCGTTCAGACACTGGACGCCCGCGAAAGGGCTGACCAAAGTGGCAGATCTCCGAGACGCTCTGAACCGTATTGTCCATGCTACGGAATTCAAAGTTGGGTTTGAGCGGCTGCCGGACAGCGCGGCAAAGATCGACGGTGGTGCCATTGGGGTCATTTATCTCCGAACCAAGACCGACAAGCGAGAAGAGGCGCTGATCGATGTATTTGCCTTGGCATCATGTTTCTTCCACAAGGTGTTGCCCATTGTGCGGCCACCCAGTGCGCCCTTCGAACCTCAGTTGGTTCACTGACAGATGATCTGCCGACTATTCGCGCAGCCGTCTAACACCCGCTTGCAGGTGACGCGCCGCAAGCGGCGCGCTCCTGAAGCGGAACGTTAGCGAGCAAAGGAAAGAGCGTGTATATCCCCCAGCAATTTGAAGAGCCGAGAGTCGATGCCATGCACGAGCTTATCCGTGCGTATCCATTGGCTACTCTGGTTACACATTCTTCAGGTGGGCTAAACGCAAATCACATTCCGGTTTATTTGTCTGGGTCGCCCGCACCCTATGGCGCGTTGCATGGCCATATTGCCCGAGCGAATCCATTATTGGGCGAAATTGCCGAAGGCATTGAAACGTTAGCCATCTTCCAAGGTCCAGACTCTTACATCACCCCTTCGTGGTACGCCACAAAAAAAGAAACCGGTAAAGTTGTGCCCACCTGGAACTATGCTGTCGTGCATGCTTATGGTGTTCTGCGCGTCGTAGACAATGCGTCGTGGTTGCGCGCACAACTCGACGCTCTTACCGAGCACAATGAATCGTCCTTTCCTGAACCGTGGGCGGTCTCCGACGCACCACCTGAACATATCGAAAGAATCATGGCGGCCATAGTTGGCGTAGAAATGGTCATAACAAAGTTGCTTGGTAAATGGAAAGTCAGCCAAAACCAACCAACGCAAAATCAAGTCAGCGTAATTTCAGGTCTGAAGGCAAGCAGCATTCCGGAATCGGAAGCAATGGCTGCGTTGGTGGAAGCGAGAACGAACAATGCTCGCTAACAACGCCATCAACTCGGACGTGCAAAAGCGCCGCTTAGCTCTGCTTTTCACGCCGGTTGTGGCGAACGTCGACGCTGTAGAAAAACCCCTTTCCAGTCAAATCACAGAATCAATGACGCGATGTTGATGCAGCTGCGTGGCTGGGGCAAGATGCGGAGATTGATATTTTTGAGGCTTTTTCTACAGCCTCGTTAGGCTTTGGAGGAAACTGTGTCGCCAACTGGACCCGATGAAGAGCAGCGCTCTGGCATCCGCGCCGTCGACCACTGGTCCGCCACGACTACGCGCAAGGGAGAGATAGTTGGGTTCGGCGAGTCCGACGGGAGAGGCCGTGCTGCATCAGGAGATTGGCACGCTTCGGGACTGGTCACGTTCCAGATAGCGGGCTCGTCTCCACGAGGTGAAGAGGGTGCACTTGCGGCCTGTCAACGCCTGATCCACCACATCAACCTTGAGTCCAATCTTTGGGAAGCGCCTACCGAGGTTGTCGGTATCCAGCACATCGATGCAGTTTCATTAGGAGTCGGGAAAAATTCAGGCAACAAATTAACCATCCAGGTTGTCCGCGCCCTCACCGACCCCGCGTTCTGGAAATCTCTTGGCCGTAACGGTAGCGCGTCCATTTCGGTCACTGTCCCGGAAGCAGCTGAGTATCTTAAGGATGCGATACTTTTCAAAGTGGATAAGATCCCCTCAGCTGTATGTGCCTCACTCACTCTCGCATTGGACGCAACTGACGTTCCTGCACTTTCGTTTCATCCCGTTATCGAAGCTTTTAATCAAAAGCATGGCAACTGGGTGGATACACAGGGCTTCGCTTCCATTTGGGTTATTGGCCCGGAGCGCGAGATGGTCAGTCACCTTGGCGCCAAAGCCTAACCAATCGTTCAATCGGCCCACATGCCGCTTAATTCACGCTTTATGTGCCACCGGGAGGTGACGGTGTCTCACGCTCTCCAGCACCTCCAATCGGGGAGGAGCAACTCTCCAAATTCTTCGCTAAATCGGCTCTTCTTCATGGCCCCTCGTATACCCGCGGGCGCCATCCTCTCAAGCTTCAAACGCTCCGAGAATCGCTAGGCAGGCTGTCCCGGTAAAGCGCTTCGACTTTCTGGCGCGCCCAAGGGGTGCGGCGCAGGAAGTTGAGGCTGGACTTGATGCTCGGCTTGTCATTGAAACAGCGGATCGCGATCAAGCTGCCCAGTTCCGCCCAGCCGTAGCGGGCCACCAGTTCATTCAGCATCATTTCCAGGGTGATGCCGTGCAAGGGATCGTTGGGATGTTCGCGTGTCATGCAGTGCTCACTTTCAGACAAATTGGCCGGCGGCATGCCCCGACGACCAGGCCCATTGAAAATTGAAGCCGCCCAGCCAGCCGGTGACATCGACCACCTCGCCGATGAAATACAGGCTGGGTTGCCGCTTGCTTTCTAGGGTACGCGAGGAGAGTTCACGGGTATCGACTCCGCCCAGGGTCACCTCGGCGGTGCGGTAGCCCTCGGTGCCGGAGGGTTTCACGGTCCAGGCCTGCAGGTCATCGGCCAGTTGGACGAGCGCCGCATCGGGAATATCGGCTATGGCGGTTTCCGCCCAGGCGGGCCAGAACAAGGATTGCAGCTCCAGCACCAGTCCCCGGGCGAGGCGCTCGCCCAGCAAGGTGCGCAGCAGCGATCGCGGCTGGGCCTTTTTCCGCAGCTTGAGCCAATCCTGGGCTGACTCGCCCGGCAAAAGATCGATGCGGATCGGTGCGCCCAAGGGCCAGTAATTCGAAAGTTGCAGGGCGGCCGGCCCGCTCAGGCCCCGATGGGTGAACAGGATGTTCTCGCGAAAGCATGCCTCGGGCACGCTCAGGGCCGCCTCCAACGCGAGCCCGGAGAGACGCTCGCTGATGGCCTTGAAGCCATCGCTGAAGGTGAACGGCACCAGCCCGGCGCGGGTCGGCAGGACGGTGTGACCGAATTGACGCGCGATGTCATAGCCAAAGCCGCTGGCGCCCATCTTGGGAATCGACAGGCCCCCGGTGGCAACCACCAGGGATGCGGCGCTGAACTCGCCCTGGTCGGTGTCCAGCCGGAAGCGGGCGTGGGCCGGGTCATCGGTGGCGGCTTTCCCGGTCATCGCATCGCCGCCGACGGGCGCCTGGATTGCGTGCACCGTGCACTGGGTGTGGATACGGACCCCAACCTGCGCGCACTCGGCCACCAGCATGGCAAGAATGTCCTTTGCCGAGTCGTTGCAGAACAACTGGCCGTGGCGGCGCTCGTGATAGGCAATGCCGTGCTTCTCGACCAGTGCGATGAAATCCCAGGGGGTATAGCGGTCCAGCGCGGAAATGCAGAAATGCGGATTGGCCGAGAGAAAGTTTGCCGGTTCGACAAGGCGGTTGGTGAAATTGCAGCGGCCGCCGCCGGACATTAGGATCTTCTTGCCGATCTTGTTGCTGCCTTCGAGGATGAGGACGCGCCGGCCGCGCTGACCCGCAGTCATGGCGCACATCAGGCCGGAGGCGCCACCACCGACGACAATGACATCAAAAGAGGTCAAGATTCGTTCACTCGATTCACAGGAGGCGGCTCGGGAAGGGCGCCATTATGAACGCGACGTCAGCCTCTGCCAAAACCATGACGGGTAGCTGCTGGATTCACCCTGGCTTATTTCAACGCATTGCTGGGGCCGCAGCCAAGTCGAACGAAGCGCTTGACCGGCTAACGGTCGCCAGGTCTTGAGAATGGCGCGGTTCGGACCCATGTTGTAGGCAACGACGGAGGTGCTGCATGTCACGCGATGAATTCAATGGCTGGATGTGGGAGGAAGCCCAGCGCCTGCTGGAGCGGGCCGACCGGCTGCAGCGCCGGTTTTTCCATCCGCTGCCGGGCAGCGCGCAAAGCCCGTGTTGGGCGCCCCCGGTGGATGTCGTGGAAACGGCATCTGGCGTGACCATCGTGGTGGCGCTACCTGGCGTGGCAGCGGATCGGATCCAGGTGCGGCTAGAGGCCGACGGCTTGCGCATTGCTGGCGAGCGGCCTTTGCCGATGGGTGCACGCGAGGGCCGGATTCATCGCCTGGAGATCCCCTTCGGACGGTTCGAACGGCGCATCGTGCTTCCGCCGGGTGCCTGGGTCCTGCAGCCGATGCAGACAGTCGATGGCTGCTTGTCGATTCGTCTGCAGCGTTCACCCGATGCGCTTTGAGGAGATGTCATGAATTCCCCTATCGATAACAGCGCTGCAACGGCCGATCAGGCCGTACCCGAAGTGGCCCTGGCGGACGACGTCCTGATCATTCTGCCCGTGCGCAACCTGGTGCTCTATCCCGGTATCGTGCATCCGATCACCATCGGGCGGCCCGCTTCCCTCGCCGCAGCCCAGGAAGCCGCCCGCAGCGGTCGGCCGGTGGGTTTGCTGCTGCAGAAAGATCCTGAACAGGAAGATCCCGCGCCCGAGGACCTGTATCGGGTGGGCACGCTGTCCCATATCCTGCGCTACGTCACTGCCCCCGACGGTGGCCATCATCTGGTCTGCCAGGGCGATTCGCGCTTTCGTGTCGTCGATTTCGTCACGGGTCATCCCTTCCTTCTGGCTCGCATCGATCGGATCGAGGATCGGGCCGATCACTCGCCGGAACTGGAGGCGCGGCTGCTGCTGCTCAAGCAGAAGGCCACCGATGCCCTCAAACTCATGCCGCAGACGCCCGCCGAACTGGTCAATGCCGTGCAATCCATGGAATCGGCAGGCGCTCTGGCGGATCTGGTGGCGGGTTACCTGGACCTGAAGCCGGACGAAAAGCAGGCCCTGCTGGAACAGATGGATCTGAAGCTGCGAGTGGACGAGGTGCTCAAGTATCTCAGCCATCGCGTGGAAGTGATGCGGCTCAGCCGCCAGATCAGCGACCGCACCAAGGAGCAGATTGACTCCCGCCAGCGGGAGGCCTTGCTGCGCGAGCAGATGCGCACCATCCAGAATGAATTGGGGGAAGGGCAGGAACGCGAGGACGAACTGCGCGAATTGCGCGAGGCCATCGAGGCCGCCGGGATGCCGGCCGCGGTGCTCGAAACGGTACACAAGGATCTGCGCCGCCTGGAGCGGATGAGCGATGGCGCCGCTGAATATGCCATGCTGCGCACCCACCTCGACTGGATGGTGGAGCTGCCCTGGAACCGCCTGAGCGAGGAGCGCCTGGATCTGGCGCAGGCCCAGACCGTGCTCGATGCGGATCATTACGATCTGGAAAAGGTCAAGCGCCGGATCCTGGAACACCTGGCGGTGCGCAAGCTCAATCCGGAGGGGAAAAGCCCCATCCTGTGCTTTGTGGGCCCGCCCGGCGTGGGCAAGACCTCGTTAGGCCAGAGCATCGCCCGGGCCATGGGGCGTCCCTTCGAGCGCGTCAGCCTCGGGGGCGTGCATGACGAAGCTGAAATCCGCGGTCACCGGCGTACTTACATCGGTGCCTTGCCGGGCAATATCGTTCAGGCGCTGCGCAAGGCCGGCACCCGCAATCCGGTGCTGATGCTGGACGAGATCGACAAGCTGGGCAGTGGCGTCCAGGGCGATCCGGCCTCGGCCCTGCTGGAGGTGCTCGATCCTGAGCAAAACGCGACCTTCCGGGATAACTACCTGGGCGTGCCGTTCGACCTGTCGCGGGTGCTGTTCATTGCGACCGCCAACGTGCTGGACCAGATCCCGGCGCCGCTGCGTGATCGCATGGAGGTGATCGAGTTGCCCGGCTACACCGAGGAGGACAAGCTGGAGATCGCCCGTCGCTACCTGCTGGATCGGCAGCGGGGCGGTGCAGGACTCACCCCTGAGCAATGCGAGATCACCGATGCGGCAATCGCTGGTGTGATTCGCAGTTACACCCGCGAGGCGGGCTGCCGCAACCTGGAGCGCGAGCTGGGGAATCTGTGCCGGCATGCGGCGCTGAAGGTGGCCATGGGAGAAGAGGGAAGCCAGCGCATCGATGCGCCCGACCTGGCGGCCATCCTGGGCCCTGTGCGCTTCGAACCGGAAACCGCCTCGCGCACCAGCGTGCCGGGGGTCGCCACCGGCCTGGCCTGGACCCCGGTGGGCGGCGAGATCCTGTTCGTGGAAGCCAGCCGGGCACCGGGCAGCGGACGGCTGATTCTCACGGGCCAGTTGGGTGAGGTGATGAAGGAAAGCGCCCAGGCGGCGCTGAGTCTGCTCAAGGCGCAGGCGGTGACGTTGGGGATCGATCCAGCTGCTTTCGATCGGCAGGACATCCACATCCACGTGCCCGCCGGCGCGATCCCCAAGGATGGTCCCAGCGCGGGCGTGGCCCTGTTCACGGCACTGGCTTCCCTGCTGCTGGAGCGGACCGTCCGCCCCGATGTTGCCATGACGGGCGAGATCACCCTACGCGGCCTGGTGCTGCCGGTCGGCGGGATCAAGGAAAAGGTGCTTGCCGCTCATCGGGCGGGGCTCACCAAGGTGTTGTTGCCGGCCCGCAACCGGCGTGACTTCGAGGAAATCCCCGAGTCGGTGCGGCGCCAGATGGCTTTTGTCTGGCTGGAAACCGTGGGCGATGCCCTGATCGAGGCCCTGGAGCTTCCCGCCGTGGCCGCAGATCGCTCGACGGGATAAAAGGGGTGATGTCCCCAATCACCGCGCTGCTTCCACACGCTGGCGGGGGAACGCGGTCGCGTGCACCCCGGAGAATCCAGACGGCCCGCATCATCGAGGAAACTACTTGAATCGGCGTCGAGGGGCCATGTTTTTTCCCCGTGAGGGAGGGAAGGTTATACTGCCGCCTCAAACGGAGGCCCTAAGTGCCCCGATCTCGCCGCATGCCCCGGTAGCTCAGCTGGATAGAGCGTCCCCCTCCTAAGGGGAAGGTCACACGTTCAAATCGTGTTCGGGGCACCATTCTTCCGGCCGCCGTTATTGGCGCGGCGAACCCAGGACACGGGCGAGGAAATCACCCATGGCCTGCCAGGCGCGCTCAGCAGTTCGCGCATCGTAGGCCACGCCTTCCATGCCAAGACGGCTCGCTTCGGGATTGCTGAAACCGTGTTTGGCGCCACCGAAAATCACCATCTGCCAGTCCGCACCGGCTGCTTCCATGCCTTGCTGGAATGCCTGCATTTCTTCAGGTTTGGTAAAGGGATCGGCCGCACCGTGCAGCACCAGCACGGCGGATTGGATGTTCGGCAAGTCTTCGGGCTTGGGTGCGGTCAAGCCGCCGTGAACCGAGACCACGCCGCGCACGGGCGCGCCGCTATAGGCCAGTTCGAGCGCTGTGGTGCCGCCGAAGCAATAGCCCACGGCCGCGATCCGGCTGGGATCCACGCCCCGCTGGCGCATCAGCGCTTCCAGCGCCCCCTCGGCGCGGCTGCGAAACAGCGCTTTGTTCTTCACGGCGCCCGCGAGGGAGCTGGCTTCCGCAGGATCATGGGTGTTGATGCCATTTCCGTACATGTCCGCCGCAAGCACCATGTAGCCCTTGGCGGCCAGGGCATCGGCCTGATGCTTGGCAAAGCTGTTGAGGCCCCACCATTCATGAAACACCAGGACGCCGGGACGCGGGCCGGTGAGCCGGTCATCGTAGGTGAGATAACCCACCATGTTCTGGTCTCCCGCCGTGTAAGGGAGCGCCGTGGACACGATTCCCGCGTGCACAGGCGGGGCAATCAGGGCCAATAGCGTCAGCGTGTAGAGCAGGCAATGTCGCAACATGGGAAGTCTCCTTGGGTTATCGCTGGCCGCGGCTAAAGAAGTCTGGCTTGGCGAAGGTCGGTGGGCGTATTCTTGACTGCGAATCGATTGTAAAGAATCGCTCAGCCATCCATCCAATCACTCCGGGAGTCCCGTCATGACTTTGAGTGCTGCCACGCCATCCATTCAACGGATTGCCGTCATGACCAGTGGCGGCGATTCGCCGGGCATGAATGCCTCGATCCGCGCTGTTGTGCGCTATGCGCTGCATTTCGGGATCGAGGTCATGGGTATCCAGCGCGGTTATTTCGGTTTGGTGAACGATGACTTGATCCCACTCGGTGCGCGTGAAGTGGGCGGCAAGATTCAGGAGGGGGGGACTTTCCTGCGCAGCGCGCGCCTGCCCGAATTCAAGCAGCCCGAGGTGCAGCAGCGGGCGCTGGACGTGCTGGCCCGCCACCGCATCGGTGGGCTGGTGGTGATTGGGGGGGACGGTTCGCTGGCAGGAGCCACGGCGCTGCACCATCGGGGCTTTCCGGTGGTGGGGATTCCCGCGAGCATCGACAACGACATCATGGGCACCGATGCCACCATCGGCATGGATACGGCACTGAATACCATCCTGGAGGCAATCGACCGCCTGCGTGACACGGCCAGCAGTCACGGGCGCATTTTCATCGTCGAGGCCATGGGTCGGCATTGCGGCTACCTCGCCTTGATGGCGGGTTATACCGGCG
>JBATEM010000334.1:0-5493 GCA_049664005.1 Candidatus Macondimonas sp. | reverse complement strand
TCGGTGGTGGGCATCCAGCCCGACGGCCGCGCCCGGGTGGGCCGGGACGCGCGGGACGCGACGGACAGCCCCGCCGCCACGTTTCGCTCCATCAAGCGTTTCATGGGACGGGGCACGGCGGATCTGGCCCAGGCCGGCCCCATGCCGTACCAGGTGGTGGAGGGGGAGGGCGGGATGATCCGTTTCGACACCCCCCGCGGGCCGCTGTCGCCGGTGGAAATCTCCGCCGAGATTCTGAGTGTCCTGCGGGCGCGGGCGGAAGCTGCCCTGGGTGGCCCGCTCCACGGTGCCGTGATCACGGTCCCGGCCTATTTCGATGATGGGCAGCGTCAGGCCACCCGCGATGCCGCCCGGCTAGCTGGCATCGAGGTGCTGCGCCTGCTCAACGAGCCCACCGCCGCCGCTGTGGCCTATGGCCTGGACAAGGGCAGCGAGGGCATCTTTGCCATCTACGACCTGGGCGGCGGGACCTTTGATCTCTCCATCCTGCGCCTGCGCCAGGGAGTGTTCGAGGTGCTGGCCACCGCCGGCAACACCGCCCTCGGTGGGGATGACTTCGATCGCCGGCTGGCCGACTGGTTTCTCGCCGAGACCGACTTGGCCCTGACCCCCGCCGCCTACAGCGAACTCCTCGCCCATGCGCGCCGGGCCAAGGAGGCCCTGAGTACGGTGGAAGCGGTGGAGCTTGCCTTCAACGCCGGCGCTGGCCCGCGCCCGGCCTGCCGCATCACGCGCGAGCAATTCGTCGCGCTGACCGCCGATCTGGTGCAAAAAACCCTGCAACTCACCCGCCGCGCGCTGCGCGATGCCGGCTTCACCCCCGCCGAAGTCGATGGCGTGGTACTGGTGGGCGGTGCCAGCCGCATGCCGCAAGTACGCGCCGCAGTGGCGGAATGCTTCGGCAAACCGCCCCTCATCGATCTCGATCCCGATCAGGTGGTGGCACTGGGCGCCGCGATCCAGGCCAACGTGCTGGCGGGTAACCGCGACGGGGAGGACTGGTTGCTGCTGGATGTCATTCCGCTGTCGCTGGGCATCGAGACCATGGGCGGGCTGGTGGAGAAGATCATTCCCCGCAACAGCACCCTCCCCATCGCCCGGGCGCAGGATTTCACCACCTTCAAGGACGGCCAGACCGCCATGGGCCTGCACATCGTGCAGGGCGAACGGGACTTGGCGGCAGACTGCCGCTCGCTGGCCCGCTTCGAGCTGCGCGGCATCCCGCCCCTGGCCGCCGGGGCGGCGCGCATCCAGGTGTTGTTCCAGGTTGATGCCGACGGGCTGGTGAGCGTGTCCGCCACCGAGGAGAGCACCGGCACCGGTGCCCAGGTGGTGGTGAAGCCCTCCTATGGCCTGAGCGATGAGGACATCACCCGCATGCTGGCTGACTCCCTCGCCCATGCCCAGGATGACGCCAGGGCGCGCATCCTGGCCGAACAGAAAGTCGAGGCCCAGCGCCTCATCGAGGCCACCCGCGCGGCACTGAATGCCGATGGCGCCGCGCTCCTGAACGATGCCGAAATCGCCGCGATGCTGCAGGCGGTCCAGCATCTGGAGGACAGCCTGGCGGGGTCCGACGGGGAGGCCATCAGTCTCGCCAAATCGGCCCTCGACACCCTCACCGACCCCTTCGCCGCCCGCCGCATGGATCACAACATCCGCACCGCGCTGGCTGGCCGACGCGTGCAGGAAATCGGAGGCTGATGTGACGCAACTCACGGTCCTTCCCCATCCCGACCTGTGCCCAGAAGGCGCCACCGTGGAGGCCGCGCCGGGCAGCCGGCTGTCCGATGCCCTGCTGGCCGCCGGGGTGGCGATCGAGCATGCCTGCGAGAAGGCCTGTGTCTGCACCACCTGCCATGTGGTCATCCGTCGCGGCTTCGAGGCCCTGCGCCCGGCCAGCGACGATGAGGAAGACCAGCTCGGCAAGGCCTGGGGCCTAGAACCCAACTCGCGCCTGTCCTGCCAGGTGCGGATGCCGCAGAGCGCCGAGGTGGTGGTTGAGATTCCCCGTTACAGCCGCAATTTCGTCCGGGAAAACCATTGAGGCCCGCCATGAAATGGACCGACGTATTGCCCATCGCGCAGACCCTGGTGGACCGTCACCCCGAGGTGGATCCACGCGCCCTGCGCTTCACCGACCTGCATCGCTGGATCACCGGCCTGCCCGAGTTCAGCGACGATCCCGAGCGCTCCAACGAGCGCGTGCTGGAGGCCATCCAGATGGCCTGGATCGAGGAAATGGATTGAATCCCTCAACCCCAACGGAGTCCTGTGTCATGCCTCAGCTCACCATTCTGCCCTCTGGAAAAACCATCGCCGCTAGCGAGGGCCAAACCCTGCTGGAGCTGATCCTGGCGGCCGGGGAGAACATCCCCCACAAATGCGACGGCAACGCGAAATGCGGCAGTTGCCATATTTTCCTGCAAAGCGGCCGCAAGAGCGTGTCCAAACTCAGCCCGCTGGAAAATGAAAAGCTCGACAGCATCGTCGGCGTGGGCTCCAAGTCGCGCCTGGCCTGTCAGTGCCGCATCACCGGCACCGAGGACATCAGCGTCGAACTGCTGGGTTTTGCTTCGGGCTTCTGAGGCCGTTCCATCGCGGCCGGGCGTGTCCCACCATTCGCCTGGCCGCGCCTGACGCGCGCCCCGACCGCGCCTGAATCGCCCGCCCGTCGGCGAAGGTCAGGCCAACCGCCCCCTCAGCCAATTTTTCCCCGTCCGGCCGGCGCCTTGACGCGTCGATCCGACTTTCGTTAACTTGTGGGGAAAGGAAACGAAAGCAAGGTGGGGTGATGGCCTCGACCCATGCGGCAGACGATCGATATTTCGAGCTTCATGGGCTGAAGTCCCAGGCGCCCGAGGCCTTGAACCAGGCGCTGCAAGAAGCCATCGGCGCAATGCGCGAGACGCTCTACGGTCCCTCGGTCGAGGAGCTTCCCGCCGAGGAGCAAGCGCTGCTCGCGGTTGCCGGCGCCCAGATCGCCGAACAGCCCGGCGCGCCCGATCCGCTGCTCGACTATGCCACCTGTTTCGCCGCGCTGCTCGACACCAGCCTGACGCCCGCCGAGGCCGCATTGCGCCTCGGAATTACGCCTACCCGCGTGCGCCAATTGATTGCCAGTGGCGCCCTGTACGCCTTTCGCATCGACCGCAACCTGCGGATTCCGCTGTTCCAGTTTCAGGAAAACGGGCTGCTGCCCAATCTGGCACCCGTCAATACGGCGTTGGCCGGCGACCTTGATCCGGTGTCGGTGTGGCGGTGGTACAGCACTCCGGATCCTGAACTCGATGCTGCAACTGGTCCGCTGAGTCCGCTGTCGTGGCTGAAATCCGGTCGCGATCCCGAGCCCGTGATCGCCATTGCCCGGCAGCTGTGACGGCCAAGATTCCGCCCGAGCCGGACCTGACGCGGCTCGCCGGGCTCGACCCCGAGTTGCGCACGCTGCCGGCCGGTAGCCTGCTCTGGCGGGTTTATTTTCGCGCCGGCACGCACCCGACTCGGTGGCGCGATTTTCGCCACTACGGGCCGACCGACGCCCGTTTCGATCACCATCACAATCTCCGGCCCGGCTTGCAGGCCCAGGCGGTGATGTATCTGGCCGAAAGTCCAATCACCTGTTTGGCCGAGGTGTTCCAGCAAACCCGCGTCATCCACCGCGAAAGCCGTCAGCCCTGGCTGGTTGGGCTGCGCCTCGCCGCCGCGGTCCGCCTGCTCGATTTGAGCGGCGCCTTTCCGACTCGTGCCGGGGCATCCATGGGCCTGATGAGCGGGCCGCGCTCGGTCGGGCGCAACTGGGCGCGTGGTTTCCACCGGGCCTATCCCGCGCTACAGGGGCTTTATTACCCCTCCTCGATGCATGCCAACCGGCCCGCGCTGGTACTGAACGAACGCGCCGAAGCCGCTGACGCCATTCCAGGCATTCCCCAGTTTCATCGTGCACTGGCCGATCCGGCGCTGCTGACCGTGCTCAAGAACGCCGCGCTGGACGTCGGATTTGCCTTGGGGTAATGGGCACCGCGCCACCGGATAGATCGCGACTGGATTCAGTCGCGCCAGGCCGCAGGAGCGATGTCGTCAGGCACGGCGCAGTTCAACGGCCCGGCTGCATTTCCAGCGCGGCCTCGAGCAAGGGCTTGGCCCAGTCCGGTGTATGCGCAAATTCGGCTGGTGCACGTGGCCACAACAGCCTGCCCTGCTGCACGTCCAGCACGGGAAGCGGGTTGGGCACCACCTCGCCGGGCTGGCCCTGCGCCATGTGCTGGCCAACGCCCAGGCCTGTTTTCGACGAGCAGCGCATCGCCTTCGACCATGCCAGCTGGCCGCGCATTTTGAGCATTGCCGCCAGGGTTGCGAGAGATCCGCCGGAGTCGGCCGGCAACGAATATCTGCTTATGGAAGCGCTGAATAAATCCATCCTGGATTTCTCAGCGCCCGCCATCGGAAAAGCGTGGTTTTCTGATGGCTCACAAAATCAGCAGCTTGCAGCCGCTGATTTTGGCAGCACGTCCCTGCGCTGCGGGAAACGCTGAATACTTCAGCGTTTCCTTAAATGACCCGGCGTGTGCCCCCCGCGCATCCACGGTGACCATGCCGCCGCCGGGCACACTGCGCCTGTCACATCCCACACGGCGATGACCCTGCGACAATTTGCCGCATTCCTAACCAAGTATGAGTTTCATACCATTGAGACCGAGTCTCCTCGCGGCGCAATCGTGCCTGAAGGCGCTTTGACGCCATCCAGAGAAGGGGACCATTTTTCCGCGCCATCTTCTTCGCGCCGATGCAATACCGAGATCGATCCGCCATCAGGCGGATCAATGATCCCCACGCACGGCCGACTCACCGGACCCATTGATATCCGAGACATTTGAGAGGTGATTTTGATGGCACGCCGCCGCCCCACGACAACCCAGCGATCAGGTCCGATTCCGGTCGCCGTTCTGATGTTGCTTACGCCCCTGATGGCTGGAGCCGAGACCGTCCAGGAGCTACCCGCCGTGACCGTCACCGGCACGGCGGAATCGGCACCCTTCGGCGGTAGTGAAGTCAGTGAACAGGACCTCGCCAATCGGCGTGACATCAGCAGCGATACAGCGCGCTTGCTGGCGGATGTGCCGGGGGTCGCGGTCAATGCCGCGGGCGGCATCTCCAGTCTGCTCAGCATTCATGGCTTGGCGGATGACCGGTTGCGTATCCTCGTCGATGGCATGAGTCTGATCTCGGCCTGTCCGAATCACATGAATCCGCCGCTTTCGTATCTCGATCCAGCACAGGTCGAAGCGATCAAGGTCTGGGCCGGCATCACGCCGGTGAGCGTCGGCGGTGACGCCATCGGCGGCACCATCGCGGTCGAGTCGGCCGCGCCGGAATTCGCGAAGGACGGCGAGCAGACCCTGACCAAGGGCGAGATCGGCGGCGGTTATCGCAGCAACGGCGATGCCTATCGCGGTCACCTGTCGGCGACGCAGGCCAGCGAGCACATCAGCCTGC
>JBATEM010000333.1:0-1553 GCA_049664005.1 Candidatus Macondimonas sp. | reverse complement strand
TGATCTTGGGGTGCAGGCGACGATAGCGGCGCACGTAGCTCACCAGCTTGGCGTCCTCCACCGTTTTGGACTGACTGGGTTTGAGCAGCCGGTCCAGCAGGCCCAGTTCCTCGAGATGGGGCAGGACATCATCGACTGCGTGGTACATGGCGTCCAGCGTATCCACCAGCGTGGCATGCCAGTCGAACAGGATGATGCGCGGGCGGGCATGCGGCAGTTGCAGGATGCTCATGTGAAACGAGTCGTTCCCCGGAGTTTGAGGTTTGATGACGGACATGCGGTGTCGCCGGCGGGCATGGGGAGCGGCGGGAAGTCGGGAAGGCTTCCCGGCGGCCTCACGGATTGGGCCGGGACCAGTCCAGCCGGCTGCTGCGGATGGCGGAAGGAAGCTTGGACAATCGATTCGTGGATCAAGGCGGCGTTCTGCTGGCCATTGCCCGACGGGCAAATGCCACGATGTCTTTGTTGCGATCGGGCCAGTCGAGATGGCGCCCCGGGTGGCCGCAATAACGGGTTTCGCCGTCTGCACCGCACCCCGACCAGACCAGACAGCCATCTTGTTCTTCGCGGGGGGCGCCTTCGCAGCGGTTGCATTGCGCCCACCAATCGGCCGCTTCCCGGCCAAATCCGGGGAACAGGCGATCCCGATCCCCATGCAGAATCATCACCGGCAAAGACGCCGGGCAGGATTCCCTGGCCAGATCCTCGCCCCGGATGCCCGCTGCGCTGGGAATGATGGCGGCCGGTCGCGGCGCGATATCCGGCAAGAAGGCCAACGCGCTGCTGATCGTCCCCCCATCCGAATGGCCCGTGTAGACCAGGCGATCCAGATCGATGCAATACCTCTGGGCCACAACCGGCGCGACCTGAGCCAAGTCCCTGATCACGCGCTGCGTCAGCCCCCGGCTGCCGGCATAGGCCACGACGAAGCCTGCGGCAGTGGCCTCATGGGCCAAGCCCGTGAAGCGTTCGCTCAGGGTGGGCCCGACCCCGGCGGGCGCAAACACGACCAGCAGTGGGTGGGCCAGTTTGGGATCGTAGTTTGCCGGAGCGCGGACACGGATCGGGATGCCGCCGGGGGTGCGCAGCTCTGCCGGGTCGGGATCGCTCGCACGGGGACCTGCCGGACAGGCTGTTGGCGTCTCCCCTGCATAGTCGTAGGGAGCTGGAACCAAGGCATCGCCCCAGTGCAGGTGGGTGATGGCCAGCCAAGCCGGCAGGCCAATGAACAGCCCGCCCAGCGTCAGCGCGATGATGGCAAGAGGCAGATAGAAACGCCACGGCAAGCGGGGTCGGTTCACGAAATCGCCTTCCTTGACGCGGTGATGATCTTCAAGTGTAGCGCGGCATCGGGATCGATCACATGCCTCCCGCGAGCGTGCAGATACGACGGCACGGGAAACAGGGTCTTGCGGCTCTTGCGGAATGAGATGGCGCCGCATGGAGGGATCAAGACGGCGATTGCGGTGATCGAGGAAGCTTCTCCCTCACGGCCGGGTGCCATGTGTTTAAGGCATTGCATAGTAGGTCATGGCAACGGAGGACGGATTTAC
>JBATEM010000332.1:0-5696 GCA_049664005.1 Candidatus Macondimonas sp. | reverse complement strand
CGGAGGTGGCCTTGCTTGGTTTCGTCCTGGCCTTGGCTGGTTGGGTGGGGCTGTTCTGGTTCCTGGTGGCGGCCTTCAGCACCCATTTCAGCTACAAGCTCGGCACCTATGCCCAGCATTACGGCATCATCCGCATTCCGGGAACGCCGATTGGCGTGCACCATTCCTGGACGTGCAACAACCGTTTCACTAACTGGTTTTCCGGCAACATCGGCCGGCATACCGATCACCATCTCGAGCCCGAGCGGCCGTTCTGGGCGCTGCGGCCCTTCCCGGAAGCCCCGCGCAATCCCTATCCTTATCTGACCCTGCTGCTGGCGGCACTGATTCCGCCCTTGTGGCACCGCATCTGGGTCCCGTCGCTGATCGAGTGGGACGAGCGCTGGGCTTCACCGGCCGAGCGCGAACAGGCCCGGCAGGCCAACATGAGCAGCGGCGTTGCCCAACTGATGGCCTACGCCGCCATGCAGCAGGCGGCGATCAATCCGGGGAAGGCCCAATCGACTGCATGAAGGGGCGGCTTCTCGGCCAAGGCAGGCGGCTGCGCCAGCGCGCAAGGCGATAGGCTGCCCCATCGAGGGGAAGCAGGGTGAGCCGGTCCAGCTGCCCGCGCTGCAAGGCTGCCAGCAAGGGCGTTAGCTGCTGTTCCAGCGCTGCGAGCGCCGTGAGCCAGGCTTCCGGGTCCTGCCACAGGGCGGGGCGCTGCAGATCCTCGATCACCCACAGGAGCGCGCCCGACCCGCCGTCCGCTGTTCCAGCAGGCAGGTGTGCATCCCAAGTCGACAGCACTTGCAAGCCCGCTGCCCTGGCGAGCCCCTGAGCCAGTGGCGCGCTCCCCACAATGGCGGCGAAGGTCCGCTGCCAGTGGCTTGGCAGCGGACCTTCCCCCCAGAGCCACAGGCTGTTGACGGGCAGTTGACCCAGCCGTTCCCGTGCCTGGTTGACGGGATGCTCGTGCAGCAGCATCTGGATTTCGGTCAACAGCCGCTTGAGCCGTGGCGCGTCGGGGCCGGTGGGCGACCAAGGTGGCGCCCCCATGGCAAGGCCGGCGCTGAGGGGCAGGGTCAGAGCGGACAAGGGCGCGGGCAATTTCAGGTACCAGCGTCCGGGTGTGGCCGCCACCAGCCTCATCTGCTCGGGCTGCAGCGCTTCATTCAGGCTCGCCACCAGTGCCGCGCTTTCTTCGCGATCCAGATCGAGGCGCGCCTGATCGAAGTGGATGTGGTGATGGGTGCCGGCCTGCACGTGCAGGGGGTCAGCCCGCAACAGCGGCTGGTTGGGCCTGCGGCCGGTATCGCCCCAGAAGGAGAGAGCCGCCCAAGGTGGGGGTTCGGCGTCAGTGAACAGCCCGGTGAGGGCGCGTTCGTAAACGCCCGCGGGATTGTTTCGGCGCTGGGCGCGGGCGAACAGGCGATCCAGGGTCGGCGTAGCGGGAAAGTCTGCCACGCCCCGGGGGGGCTGGGCCAGCCCCGGGATCATCAGGGTCACGGCCCGGGTCGTCATGGTGATGCCTCAGTCAAGGTGAGGCAGGATGGCCTGTTTCACCGCCTGTTGTTCCGCGGCGATGCGGATGACGGGCCCCTGCATGCGGGCAATGGCGAGATCAGGATCCTTCAGGCCGTGGCCGGTGAGCGTGCAGACCACGGTGCTGCCCCGCGCAATGCGGCCGGCGCGGATATCCGCCAGAGCGCCTGCCAGGGACACGGCAGAAGCCGGTTCGCAGAAAATCCCCTCGCGGCGAGCCAGATACTTCTGGGTTTCCACGATTTCGTCATCGGGAAAAGCGGCAAACCAGCCGCCCGATTCCTGCTGCGCCGCCAGCGCGCCATTCCAGCTCTGGGGATTGCCGATGCGGATGGCGGTGGCCACTGTCTCCGGATTGGCCACGGGCCCGCCGTGCAGGAAGGGCGCCGCACCGGCCGCCTGATAGCCCAGCATGCGCGGCCGGCTGGTGATGACCGGTTCGCGGGGATAGGGGCATTGCCCGCCGCAATGGCTGCAGGCCACGGTCGTGAACGCGCCGCTGCCGCTCGCCAGTTCCGAGTAGCCGATCCAGTAGGCGGTGATGTTGCCGGCATTGCCCACGGGCAGGCAGTGATAATCCGGCGCTTGCCCCAAGGCTTCGACGATTTCAAAGGCGGCCGTCTTCTGGCCCTGCAGGCGATAGGGATTGATGGAGTTGACGATGGTAATGGGGGCCTGGGTCGCGACTTCCTGCACCAGCCGCATGCCGTCGTCGAAGTTGCCCTCGATTTGCAGAACCACCGCCCCATGAGCCATGGCCTGGGCCAGCTTGCCCAGGGCGATCTTGCCCTCGGGGATCAGGACAAAGGCAGTGATGCCGGCGCGCGCGGCATAGGCTGCCGCGGAGGCCGAGGTGTTGCCGGTGGAGGCGCAGATGATGGCCCGGCTGCCCTGGGCCACCGCCTGAGTGACCGCCACGGTCATGCCGCGGTCCTTGAAGGAACCTGTGGGATTGAGCCCCTCGAATTTGGCATAGAGCGCGAGATCGCCGCCTAGGTCGCGCTCGACGTTGGACAGCCGAATCAATGGCGTCTGCCCTTCGCACAGACTCACGGCGGGCACATCGACGGACAGTGGCAGGCGGTCGCGGTATTTGTCGATCAGTCCGGTATAGCGGGAAGCGGTGGCCATGGCTGCCTCGAATGGAAATGGGGGTGGGTGTTACCAAGTGCCGTCGGTTTGGACCCGGATGCGGGTAATGGGTCCACGCACACTGGCCAGGCGAGACATGGCATCCAGGGCCTGATTCATGGCGCGTTCCCATGCCCGATGGGTGAGCAGGATGATGGGCATGGTGTCGGGCCGGTTGGGATCGGGGCGCTGCAGCATGACCTCGATGCTGATTTCGTGATCGGCGAGGATGCGGGTGATGTCGGCCATGACTCCGGGGTGATCTTCCACCGACAGGCGCAGGTAATAGGCGGAATGAATGGCCTCCAGCGGGCGCAGCGGCAGATCGGCGATGGCGCCCGGCCGCACGCCCAGATAGGGCACCCGGTGATCGGGATCGGCGGACAAGAGGCGCAGCACATCCACCAGATCCGCCACCACCGCGGAAGCGGTGGGCAGGGCGCCGGCGCCGGCGCCATAGAACAGGGTTTCCCCCACCGCGTCGCCATGCACCAGGATGGCATTCATGACGCCGTCCACCCGGGCCAGCAATTGACGCTGGGGAATCAGGGTTGGATGGACCCGCAGTTCCACGGCTTCCTCATCGCGACGCGCGATGGCCAGGTGTTTGATGCTGTATCCCAGGGCTTCGGCATAGCCAATGTCCTCGGTGCTGATGGCGCTGATGCCTTCGGTCGCAACCCCCGCAAAGGCCAGCGGGGTACCAAAGGCAATGGCCGCGAGGATGGCCAGTTTGTGGGCCGCATCGATGCCGTCGATGTCGAAGCTGGGGTCGGCTTCGGCATAGCCCAGCGCCTGGGCCTGTGCCAGCGCCTCGCTGAAGCCGAGCCCGCGGTCGCGCATTTCGGTCAGGATGTAGTTGGTGGTGCCGTTGACGATGCCGGCAACGGATTCGATGCGATTGCCGGCCAGGGCCTCGCGGATGGCTTTGATGATGGGGATGCCGCCGCCAACCGCCGCCTCGAAGGCGACGATGACGCCGTGTTGGTCGGCGGCGGCGAAGATCTCGTTGCCATGCTGGGCGATCAGGGCCTTGTTGGCGGTGATCACATGCTTGCCGGCGGCGATGGCGCGCAACACCCAGGCCCGCGTGGGCTCGCAGCCGCCCACCAGTTCCACCACGATGTGAATGGCGGGATCGTCCAGGATCTCATCGGGATCGGTGGTCACGGCTATGTCCGCCGCCTCGGCGGGGCGCGGCTTGGCCAGATCGCGCACCAGGGCGCGGCGCACCTGTACCCGGCTCCCGGTGCGCCGCTCGATGGCATCCGCGTGTCGCTTGAGCAGTTGGAGGGTGCCGCCGCCCACCGTTCCCAGCCCCAGCAGGCCGATGTTCACTGTGTCCATGGCGGTTTCCTCAGGCCGGACCACGCCGGAACAGGCGGCGCATCTCGCGTACCGCCTGGCGGGTACGATGTTCGTTTTCGATCAGACCGAAGCGCACATGGTCGTCCCCATATTCGCCGAAGCCAACCCCCGGCGATACCGCGACCTTGGCCTCGTTGAGCAGCAGCTTGCTGAATTCGATGGATCCCATGTCGCGGTAGCGTTCGGGAATCGGCGCCCAGACGAACATGGTGCCGCGGGGTTTTTCCACATCCCAGCCCAGGCGGTTGAGCCCCTCGCACAGGACGTCCCGACGCAGCGCATAGGTTTGCCGGATTTCCTCGACGCAATCCTGTGGGCCTTCCAGCGCTGCGATGGCGGCCACCTGGATCGGCGTGAAGATGCCGTAATCCAGGTAGGACTTCATCTTCGCCAGCGCCGCCACCAGGGTTGGGTTGCCGCACATGAAGCCGACCCGCCAGCCGGGCATGTTGTAGCTTTTCGACAGGGTGTAGAACTCCACCGCCACGTCCTTGGCACCCGGGACCTGTAGGATGGACGGCGCCACATAGTCGTCGAAGACGAGGTCCGCATAGGCCAGGTCGTGGATCACCCAGATCTGGTGCTCGCGGGCGATCGCCACCACCTTTTCGAAGAAATCGAGATCCACGCACTGGGTGGTGGGATTGCCGGGGAAGTTCAGCACCAGCATCTTGGGCTTGGGCCAGGAGTTGCGGATGGCCTGTTCCAGTTCGGCGAAGAAATCGACCCCCGATACCAACGGCACATGGCGGATGTCGGCGCCGGCAATGACGAAACCATAGGGGTGGATGGGGTAGGCCGGGTTGGGCACCAGCACCGAATCCCCGGGCCCCACCGTGGCCAGCGCCAGATGGGCCAGGCCTTCCTTGGAGCCGATGGTGACGATCACCTCGGTCTGCGGATCGAGGTCGACCCCGTAGCGGCGCTGGTACCAGTTCGCCATCGCTCGGCGCAGGCGCGGGATGCCGCGGGACTGGGAATAGCGATGGGTGTCGCTGCGCTGCACGGCCTCGACGAGCTTGTCCACGATATGGGGGGGGGTGGGCTGGTCGGGGTTGCCCATGCCGAAGTCGATGATATCCTCACCCCGGGCCCGCGCGGCATTCTTGAGTTCCGTCACAATGGCGAAAACGTAGGGCGGCAAGCGTTGGATGCGGGGGAAATCTTCGATCACTGGCGATGGTCCACGTGGGGCCCGGCGTCGGGTACGGGCGAATTGTAAAACCGTCAAACGTAATGATCGCACGTGCCACTGTCAATTGTTTTGCAGGGAGAAGCCACGACCATGAAGCTGCACCAGGACAATCCCTATGCCCTGAACCGGATTCGCGGCTATGGGCCGGCGGAGATCCGCGTCAACGACACCGCTTATCACCAAAGCCTGATCGTGGCGCCGCAGGCATTGGAACTGGACGATCTGCCCCGCTCGCTTGCGCAGTTCGACGTGCGGCATCTGGAGCGACTGCTCGCCCATGGGCCGGAAATCATTCTCCTGGGTACGGGACCCCGGTTGGCCTTTCCGCCGCGCGAACTGCTGCTCGACGCCCAGGCGCGGGGGGTGGGGATCGAGGTGATGGACACCGGCGCGGCCTGTCGGACCTTCAATGTATTGCTGGCCGAAGACCGCGCCGTGGTCGCCTTGCTGCTGCTGGGGGAGGCGTGAGCGCCTAACC
>JBATEM010000331.1:0-2187 GCA_049664005.1 Candidatus Macondimonas sp. | reverse complement strand
TGCCCGGCCCGCCCTTGGGGCCTTCGTAGCGAATCACGACCACATCGCCGGCCTTGATCTGGTTGTCCAGGATGGCGGCCATGGCGGCTTCTTCGGAATCGAAGACCCGCGCCGGGCCGGTGAGGTGGCGTTGCTTGATGCCCGACACCTTCGCGACGGCACCTTCGGGGGCGAGGTTGCCCTTGAGCACGGCCAGATGCCCTTCGGCGTAAACCGGATCGCTCCAGGGCCGAATCACCGCTTGATTGGAGTCAGGCTCAGCGGGCACCTCGGTCAGGGTTTCGGCCAGGGTCTGGCCGGACAGGGTAAGCGCGTCGCCATGCAGCAGGCCGTGGTCCAGCAGCATGCGCATCACCTGTGGCACGCCACCGGCACGGTGGAACTCGGTGGTGACGAAGCGGCCGGAAGGCTTGAGATCGCATAAGACCGGGACGCGGCGGCGGATGACCTCGAAATCGTCGATGGTGAGCGGTACCTCGGCGGCGCGGGCGATGGCCAGCAGGTGCAGCACGGCGTTGGTGGAGCCGCCGATGGCCATGACCACGGCGATGGCATTCTCGAACGCCTTGCGGGTCAGCAGGTCACGGGGGCGGATGTTGAGCTCGATGGCGCGCACCAGCGCGCGGGCCGAGGCGCCGGCGCTGTCGGCTTTCTCGCCATCCTCGGCGGCCATGGTGGAGGAATGGGACAGGCTGATGCCCATGGCTTCAAACGCCGAGGACATGGTGTTGGCGGTGTACATGCCGCCACAGGCGCCGGCGCCGGGACAGGCATGGCGTTCCACGTCCAGCAGGGCCGCATCGTCAATCTTGTGGGCGGTATAGGCGCCTACGGCCTCGAAGGCGCTGACGATGGTCAGGTCGCGGCCATGCAGGTGACCGGGCTTGATGGTCCCGCCATAGACGAAGACGGCGGGGATGTTCAATCGCGCGATGGCCATCATGGCGCCGGGCATGTTCTTGTCGCAGCCGCCGATGGCGATGAGGCCATCCATGAGCTGGCCGTTGCAGACGGTTTCGATGGAATCGGCGATCACCTCGCGCGAGACCAGGGAATAGCGCATTCCCGGCGTGCCCATGGAAATGCCGTCCGAGATGGTGATGGTGCCGAACATCTGTGGCATGACGCCCGCCTCGCGCAGCGCCCATTCGGCGCGCGTGGCCAGGGTGTTCAGGCCCATGTTGCAGGGGGTGATGGTGCTGAAGCCGTTGGCGATGCCCACCACCGGCTTGTTGAAATCGCTATCCTTGAAGCCCACGGCGCGCAGCATGGCGCGATTGGGGGTGCGCTGGGCGCCCTGAGTGATGATGCGGCTGCGTTCGTTGTGCGCCATGGGCGACTCCTTGGACCCGACCGAAGGGGATGGATTGAGAACCGGCAATTCTAATCGACCCCGGCACATCACGCATCCCATGGGGCATTTGCTGATGGTCTCAGGGGAGGGGGTTTGATAGGCTCAAAGTTTGTGCTTGCAAACTGATAGTCTCCGCAGGACCGCCCATTGCCATCGTCCGTTTCCCGATCCGCCGGCTGCTGGCTCGATTCGCCTCTCGCCGATGAGATGGCGGCCCATCTGCCGCCGGTTGCGGAATCGCAGCAGCAGGGCTTTCCCTGGGCGTGGTGGCGCGCTGCAGCGGCCCAGGGCGTGCCCGCTATTGCCGTGAGCACTGCGCTGGGTGGCCGGGGCGGGGGTCAGGCAGACCTGTGGGCGCTGGCCGAGCGCCTGGGGCGAGCGGCCTGGCCGTCTGAGCTGGCGGTGGCCGGGCTATTCGAGGCCTTGGTTGTGCACCATTATTTCGGACAGGCTGATGCGCCGAGCAACATTCGGGATGCCTTGCTGAAGGGGGATGCCTTGGCGGCAGTGGCTACCTCCGAACCCGAAATCGGCGCCAACCCCAAACATCTGGCGACCCGGGCCGAACGGCGCGGGGCAAGCTGGCGGCTGTCGGGCGTCAAGGCGCCGATTACCCACGGCCTGGATGCGTCGATGTTCCTGGTGCTGGCGGTGACCGGGGAACAATCGGGCCGGCGCCAGTTCTCCGTGTTCGCCGTGCCGCGCATGGCGGCAGGGGTCGCGGTCGAGCCCCTGTCGGGCCCGATGGCAGGCCATGCACGGGTGACATTCGCCGAGGTGGAACTCGCATCGAACGCCTTGCTGGGCACGGAAGGCAGGGCGCTGGAGCAGTT
>JBATEM010000330.1:0-2811 GCA_049664005.1 Candidatus Macondimonas sp. | reverse complement strand
TCGCCGGCGATCAGTCGCAGCAGGGAGGTTTTGCCGGCACCGTTACGGCCCAGCAGGGCCAGGCGTTCGCCGGCTTCAAGAGTGAGCTCGGCCTTCTCCAAAAGGACGGGACCGCCCAGGCGAAGGTCGATGTTGCGCAGGGATAGGAGCATGAGGACTCGGGCGCCGATAAAGCGCGATTCTAGCGTACTTTCCATTCTGTTCGGTGGAGGGGCCGGGGGCTCGTGACTCGGAAAGTGCCGCGACGAGAAATCATCAGGCTGTTAGCGCCCAGAGGACAGGTTGACGAGATTCTTCCTGATGCGAATGTGCCCGCATTCAACTCTGGGCTTGCAGCCCCCAATGCCTTGCGCCTGCAGGATTTTTTGGTGCCTCCTGTACGGCGCGACCCAAACAGGGACGCCCCGGCACCGATTCAGGGGCTGGATGCGGCAGCGTCGCGTGCCCGTGCCCCGAGGTCGGGATGATCAGTGAAGAAGCCGTCAATGCCCAAGGCAAGAAAAATGGCCAGCTCACTTTCCAGATTGCCTGGGGCCTTGGGATCGGCGCCCTGACGATGGTTCGTTGGCAGGAAGCAATTTTCGGCGCGAAAGCTGTAGGGGTGGACTTTCAATCCGACCCGATGGGCGTTTTGCACGAAATCGGTCGCGTGGATTGGATCGAGGCACCCCGCCCGGTCCAGCGGGAGGAGAAAATGGTTCTTCTCCGGACCCACGCCATCGGCATAGGTGGCGATTTGTGCCAATCCCTCCGGGGTCGCCATCTGGTCGTAGCTCAGGCTGCCGCCCGCCACGGCCACGTCATAGGGTTGGCCTTGCGGAGCGAGGAGCTGGATCAGGGGCATGCGGGTCAGGGAACGCAGTTTGCGCAGATTCGCCACTTCGAAGGATTGAATGAAAACCGGCTCGCTGTTGCCGAAACCGTCGCGATGCAGGGCTTCCAGCAGTGGCTCCTCTAGCGGCAGACCCAACTGCTGGAAGTGGGTGGGGTGCTTGGTTTCGGGATAAATGCCGATCTTGCGGTCGGTGGCCCGCTCCATGGCTCGCACCAGCTTCAGCACATCCGCCAGGGTGGGAATCGTGAACTGGCCATCGAAGCGGCAATTGGCGGGCCGTACCTCGGGAATGCGCTCCACGGCGCGCAGGGTCTGGATTTCCGCCAGCGTGAAATCTTCACTGAACCAGCCGGTGAGGGCAGTGCCGTCGATTTGTCGGGTGGTGCGCCGGGCTGCGAACGCCGGTCGCTGGGCCACATCCGTGGTCCGGTCGAGCACATTGTCGTGCCGCGCGATCAAATGGCCATCGCGGGTCATCACCAGATCCGGCTCGATGAAGTCCGCGCCCTGCAAAATGGCCATGGCATAGGCGGCGAGGGTGTGTTCGGGCAGATAGCCACTGGCCCCGCGATGGGCAATGACAATGGCGCGGTCGCGCGGTGGGCAATTGGCGGAACCGGACTCTGCAATCATGGTGATCGAGTCTAGCAGGGCCACGCTGGTCGTTGGGTCTTGCGTTCATTGAGCGGTTGATGGGCGAGGCGGTGTGAGTTCGCCGCTGGTGCGCGCGCTGTAGCAGGGCAGGGGGAAAACTGCGGTACCGAAAGGGCGGTTTATTGAGATAGGTGGTGGGCCCAGCAGGACTTGAACCTGCGACCCGCCGATTATGAGTTGTGCGGGCAGCGATTTTGCCATGTTTTACCCGCTTTTATGTACGCCTTTCTGCTCATATAAATCAACAGATTGGCGTTTTATTTAGTACCTTGCGCTATTGCGTGCTTCTAACTGCGTCGCGTACATGGCCCTTCCGAGGGCTTGTAACGAGTGCGCCCGGCGAGTGCTACCAAACACTCCCGGGCGTGTGACCGACGTTCCAACTAGCAGGAGCACGCCGATATGAGCATTCTACAAACCAGATTCAAATTCACGAACATCAAAGTGAAGGCGTTACCAGCGCCCACCGACAAAGATCAGGTCTTCTACTGGGATACCGAGACACAGGGGCTAGGGCTACGCATCACTGCCGCAGGGGCCAAGAGCTACTTCGTTCGCGGGCGCGTGAATGGGTCAGGCAAGGACAGGCGCTTCACCCTCGTTTCCGCTGAGCTTCTGAGCTGCGACGAGGCGCGCAAGCGTGCCCAGGTGAAGCGGCTGGAAATGCTCGACGGTCTTGACCCACAGGTTGAGAAAAAGAAGGTCGCCCCGCAGTCCGAAACGCTCCGCGAGGTGATGGAGGACTACATCGAGCACAAGCGCACGAAGAACTGGCCACTGCGCCCCAGCGCAAGACTGACATTCGGCGCTGTGTGGAAGGCACCTTCTCCGACTGGGCGGACCAACCTGTGGTCAGCATCAGTCGGGATGCTTGCATCAAGCCTTCCGCAACCTTCGCGGCTTGCTGAATTGGGCGCGCGCGAAAAGTGCGACCGCCGATGGTGTTTATCCGATCTTGCCTATCAATCCCGTGTCGCGGATGTTTAAGCAAGGGGGCATGGCACAGTGGAACAAGGAGAAGCCCCGCACCACCCGCGTTCCGCGCGACAAGATACTGGCGGCACCGTTGCGCGTCGCCTGTAGTGGCGCGCCATCAAACTTTGATAGGGCCGAACATTCCTGTGAAGATCAGCGCATTCCAGGTCTTCTTGATTGCCTGTCCGGTCTCTTGGCTCACAAACAGCGACGACCGGCCGCCGTGGGGCCTGCCAAGGAAATAGGGGCGCATCGTTTCCCATGTCTCGGCTACCTCTGCCCAGTGCCAGCAAGGAACCTCCTTCTCTAGGATCAGGGGCATGGCAATGGACAGCGGAATCATTCCG
>JBATEM010000329.1:0-4888 GCA_049664005.1 Candidatus Macondimonas sp. | reverse complement strand
TTGCCGTACTGATGCGCCCCCTTCAGGGCCGGGGCGGGCAGATCACTCCAGCACAGCGTCGCGCTGCGAAAATCCCAGCGTCCGTCTTTCCGGCACGCCACGCGGAAATCGACACCGGCGCACCAGCGGGGCGTGCCCAGGCCATGCTGCAGCAGGCCTGCCGGCGGGTTGGGATCGGCGCAGACCAAGGGCTGGGTCGCCCGGCTGATGCCCGCCTTCTCGCGCCCGATGTGATCGCGATCGGGGCCCAGCCAATCCTGGTGATCCAGATCGATGGGCGTGATGAGGGCGATATCGGGATCCAGCACGTTGACGGCGTCCAGGCGCCCCCCCAGCCCCACCTCCAGCACCGCCACCTCGAGGCCCGCGCCGGCCAGGAGATCCAGCGCCGCCAGGGTCCCGAACTCGAAATAGCTCAGGCTGACCGCGCCCCGTGCCCGCTCCACCCGCTCGAAAGCAGCGCACAGGGCCGCATCGTCCACCGGCTCGCCATCCAAACGCACCCGTTCGTTGTAGCGCCACAGATGGGGCGAGGTGTAACTGCCCACACGCCGACCGGCGGCGATCAGCACCGCCTCCAGAAACGCAACGCTGGACCCCTTGCCATTGGTCCCTGCCACCGTGATCACCACCGGGGCCGGACGCGGCATTCCCATCGCTGCGTAGACAGCGCAGACCCGCGCCAGCCCCAGCTCGATCTCGCGCGGATGCAGACCCTCCAGATAGGCCAGCCATTGCGCCAGGCTGCGCCGCTGAACGGCAGCGCTCACCCGGCGGCAACCCCCGGCGTGCCCATCAGCAGATGCAGCAGGCTGGCGAGGCGATCGCGCATCTGCCGACGATCCATGATGATATCCACGGTGCCATGATCCAGCAGGAACTCACTGCGCTGGAAGCCTTCGGGCAAGGTCTGGCCCACGGTCTGCTGGATCACCCGGGGACCGGCGAAGCCGATCAAGGCCAAAGGCTCGGCGACATTCACGTCCCCCAGCATGGCCAGTGAGGCCGACACGCCGCCCGTGGTGGGATGGGTCAGCACGGAAATGTACGGCACCCGGGCGGCCGACAATTCGGCCAGGGCGGCGCTGGTCTTGGCCATCTGCATCAGCGAAAACAGGTTTTCCTGCATGCGCGCGCCGCCGCTGGCGGAAAAGCAGATCAAGGGTGCCCGATCGGTGAGGCTCTGGCGGGCGGCGCGGGCGAACTTCTCCCCCACCACCGCGCCCATGGAACCGGCCATGAAGCGGAAATCAAACGCCGCGGTCACCACGGGCAAATGCTTGAGCAAACCCTTCATCACCAGCAGGGCGTCTTTCTCTCCCGTCGCCTTCTGGGCCTGGGTGAGGCGATCCTTGTACTTCTTGCTGTCGCGGAATTTGAGCGCGTCAACGGGCTCCACGCCGGCGAACAGCTCCACCGCGCTATCGGGATCGAGAAAATGGGCCAGTCGCCGGCGTGGTTCGATGGGCCGGTGATGCCCACACTTGGGACAGACCTCGACATTGCGCTCCAGCTCGGGCCGGTAGAGCATCGCTTCGCAGGACTCGCAGCGTTCCCACACCCCTTCCGGCACCGCCCGCTTCTGTTCACTCTGGGTGCGGATGCGCGACGGCATCAATTTGGTAAACCAGTTCATCAGTTGCCCTCCCGGGACGAACGCGGCGCCGCGTCCATGGCATTGCGCAGGGCGCGCACCTGGGTTTCCAGCGTGCTCGGCAACTGCTCCGGTACGCCGCCCGCGATGGTCTGCACCAAAGCGCTGCCCACCACCACGGCGTCCGCCACCGCCGCGACGGCGGCCGCCTGCGCGGGTCCTGAAATGCCGAAGCCCACCCCCACCGGCAAGCGGGTCAGGCGTCGCAGCACCGCCAGGCGATCGCCTACCGCCGCCAGATCCAGGCTGGCGGCGCCGGTCACGCCCTTGAGCGAGACGTAATAGACGAAGCCCTGCGCCTGGTCGCAGATCCAGGCCATGCGCTGATCGGTGGTGGTGGGGGCGACGAGGAAAATGGGCGCCAAGCCCGCTTCGCGCAGCGCCGGCAGCAGGCCCTCCCCCTCCTCCGGCGGCAGGTCGACCGTCAGCACCCCATCCACCCCGGCGGTGGTGGCGGCCTGGGCGAACGCCCCGTAGCCCATGCGCTCGATGGGGTTGAGATAGCCCATCAGCACCACCGGCGTCTCGGCATCGTCCGTGCGGAAGCGGCGCACCAGATCCAGCACGCCATGCACCGTCATGCCCGCGCGCAAGGCGCGGCCGGCGGCAAGCTGGATCGCCTCCCCATCCGCTACCGGATCAGAGAACGGCACGCCCAGCTCGATCACATCGGCTCCGCCGGCCACCAGCGCATGCATCAACGCGACAGTGGTCCCGGCATCCGGATCGCCAGCCATCAGATAGGTCACCAGGGCCGCCCGATTCTGCGCCCGCAAGGCGGCAAAACGGCGGTCGATGCGGGATTCAACCGGTGGAATGCTCATAGGACGATCCCCTCCCGGGCCGCGATGGTGGGAATGTCCTTGTCACCGCGACCGGACAGATTCACCACGATGATCTGCTCCGGTGACATCCGCGCCGCGAGGCACTCGGCATAGGCCAGCGCATGGGCGCTTTCCAGCGCCGGAATGATGCCTTCGGTGCGGGTCAGGCGATGAAAGGCGGCCAGGGCCTCCTCATCGTCGGCATGGACGTAGTTCGCACGGCCGCAATCCTTCAGCCAGCTGTGCTCGGGGCCGACCCCCGGATAGTCGAGCCCCGCCGAGATGGAATGCGCTTCCTGGATCTGGCCATCGGCGTCATCCAATAGATAGGTGCGGCTGCCGTGCAGCACGCCCGGCCGGCCAACCGACAGCGGCGCCGAATGCTGACCGGAATCCAGGCCGTGGCCCGCTGCCTCCACGCCATACAGCGCCACCGCCGTATCGGCCAGGAAGGGATGAAACAGGCCCATGGCATTGGACCCGCCCCCGACGCAGGCCACCAGCGCGTCGGGCAGCCGCCCTTCCAGGGCCAGCATCTGCTCGCGGGTTTCCCGACCGATGATGCACTGGAAATCCCGCACCATCATGGGATAGGGATGCGGCCCGGCCACCGAGCCGATGACATAGAAGGTGTCGTCCACATGGGTGACCCAGTCGCGCATGGCCTCGTTCATGGCGTCCTTCAGCGTGCGGCTGCCGGATTCCACCGGGCGCACCTCGGCACCCAACAGCTTCATGCGGTAGACGTTGGGCGCCTGGCGCTTGACGTCCTCGGCCCCCATGTACACCACACACGCCAGCCCCAAACGCGCCGCCACCGTTGCCGTGGCCACGCCATGCTGGCCGGCGCCGGTCTCGGCGATGATGCGGTGCTTGCCCATGCGCTGGGCAAGCAGGATCTGCCCCACCGTGTTGTTGATCTTGTGCGCGCCGGTGTGGTTCAAATCCTCGCGCTTGAGATAGATGCGCGCCCCGCCCACCTCGCGGGTGAGCCGCTCGGCCAGATAGAGCGGCGACGGCCGGCCGACGTAGTGGGCCAGGTCCAGGTCCAGCCGGCGGCGGAAATCAGGGTCTTGCCCGACCTCGTGGTAGGCCTGCGCCAGCATCTCCAGCGCCGCCATCAGGGTCTCGGGGACGAAGCGCCCCCCGTAGGGACCGAAATGGCCCCGGGCATCGGGGAGCGCGCCCCCCGGCAATTCAACTTTCGGCATCGGCACGCCTCACACTCTCCATAAAGTCATGCATACGCTGGGAATCCTTCACGCCGGGGGCGCCCTCCACGCCACTGCTCACATCCACCGCCATCGGCCGCACCTGGCGGATCGCCGCCACCACATTGCCGGCATCCAGCCCGCCCGCCAGGATCAGCGGCAAGGGCCGCTCGGCGGGAATGCGGTCCCAGGCAAACCCGATCCCACGCCCGCCCGCCTCGCCCGGCGCATGACTGTCGAGCAGCATGCCACGCGCCAGCCCATGGGCGCGGGCCTCGGCCAGCATATCCATCTCGCCGCCCATCCCCAGCGCCTTGATGTAGGGCCGACCGTAGCGCAGGCAATCGCCCGGCGACTCGCGCCCGTGGAATTGCAGCAGATCCAGGGGGAGCGCAGTCAGCGCGCTCTCGACTGTCGACGGCTCGGCATCCAGGAACAAGCCCACCACGGTCACGAAGGCCGGCACCCGGTGAATCCAGCGCGCCGCGGCAGCGGGGTCCAGGTAACGGGGGCTTTGGGGGTAGAACACGAGACCAATGGCGTCCGCTCCCAGGTCCGCGGCCCGCAGGGCATCGTCGAGCCGCGTGATGCCGCAGATCTTGACGCGCGTGCGTACCGCCACCGTGGTCCCCCATGGGAAAAGCGCCCAGCTTACCAAAAGCCGCCTTGCAGCGGGGGCCGGTGGCGGGCTGCGCCATCGTGCGTCAGCGAGTTCGAAGAACGTCGGCGGCATGAACACGCGAGCGGATGATGCAATGACCGGATGGACAGGTCGCTCCGCCCCATGCAAAGCGCAGCAAGGGGGCTTGTATCAGCGCAATAGCCAACACATGCGCACGAATCAGAATTCTGGAAGGCGTTGGGTCGCTGCATAGCGACCTTTGGATTCCTCGAAGAGACATTAAGGAAGCGCTGATTTATTCCCTGGTTTGTGGTTTGCGGGTAGGCGCTTTTGAGATCATGGGCGTTCCTACGGTGTTTGCGGGGACCTGAGCGATGCAAGCGAGTTTTTCTGATCTGGAGTACGCCAGCAAAAGGAAGCAGACGCGGCGCGACCGGTTTCTGGCGCAGCTGGAGGCGGTGACGCCGTGGTCGGCACTGGTGGCGGCGATCGCGCCGTTCTACCCCAAGGGCGAGGGTCCGGGGCGCCCGCCGATCGGCCTGGAACGGATGCTGCGGATGGTCGTGGCGCAGCAGTG
>JBATEM010000328.1:0-14035 GCA_049664005.1 Candidatus Macondimonas sp. | reverse complement strand
CCCTTCTCGGCGCCCCCCGCCGCGCCTGGCCTGCGCCTGCGCTGGGCCATGCCCGCCACGCTGCGCGTTTAGCGCATCAGATTGAACAGGGACAGGCCCTGCAGTTTGAGGTAGCTTTGCTGCGCCGCCTGTAGCGCCATGCTCTGCAGGTTCAGTCGGCCAATGGCCTCGGTATAGTCCAAATCCTGTAGTTGCGAGCGCAGCGCTTGCAGTTCCAGGGTCCCATCCGCGTTGATTTCCCGCTGCTGGTCCAGGGCGGCCAATCGGGTGCCCACCTCGGTCTGAATCGTCTGCAGATGGCTTAGCGCTTGATCGATTTCCTCGATTCCTCGCCCCAGCGCGCTGACTTGGCGCGCCGCCTCGGCCGGGGTGCCGTCGATGGTTGAGACGGCCTGTTCCACTTGAGCCAGGGTGGTGAAGATGTCTTGGGCACCACTGGGGCGAATTTCGAATCGATCGCCCGGTTGGGGCGCGCCGACCAGAGTGACTTGGATGCCGTTGAAGACGATGGCGGTATCAGAGACATAAGCGCCGGACACGACCAAACCACCCCCGCTATCGCGGATTTCGTATTGATCGGCAGCCACCATGTCCAGGGTATAGGTATCTGGTATCCAGGCTGAACGATCCACCACACTGCCGGTGTCGATGCGAGCCGTGCCGGTGTTGCTGGGGTCAACGGCAGTCCGGAATACGCCATTGCCGCCACGCGCCGCAAGCAGTACCCGTTCTCCCGGATCGCTGATCGCCAGCAACTGGTTCTCCCCAATCGAGAGGAAACGCTGTCCGGCATCTCCGGTATAGGTCACAGCACCCGTCGCGTCGCGCAGGAAAGGAGCTTGTCGGCTCTGGTAACCGCCGAACAGAAATTCTCCTTGTGCATCGCGGCGATTGGCCAATTGCAGGAGTTGGGCTTGCAACTGACTCAATTCGGTGGTGATGGCGTCGCGGCTGCCGTTGTTCTGGGCGCCGCTGTTCGCCTGCAGAGTCAGTTCACGCGCTCGCAGCAGGAGGTCCCCCATGGCGGATAGGGTGGATTCCTCAGCCTGTAGCCGGTTCTGTGCCAGATCGGCGTTGCGCCCATAGATCCTCAGCCGGTCGAGGGCACGATCAAGGGCCAGAGTGCGAACCGCTGCCGCGGGATCGTCGGCGGCTGCGAGCAGGCGTTGCCCGCTAGCCAACTGCTGCTGGGTCCGGGTGAGCTGGCTTTGCTTGTCCAGCATGGCCTGGACCAATTGGTGTTGGGCTTGGGCGCTCGAAATACGCACGACTATCTCCGTATGGCGTCCAGCAGGGTTTGAAAGAGCGTATCCGAGGTGGCGATCACCTGGGCCGCGGCTTGGTAGGCCTGTTGGAATCGCAGCATTTGCGCCGCTTCCTCGTCCAGGTTGACCCCGGATACGGAGTCCCGCGCCGCCCGTGCTTGTTGGTTCAGCAGATTCTGGGTATCCCGTCCCAGAGTGGCTTGGCGGCTCCGATTGGCGACTTCCCCGATCAGCCGCTCGTAACTTTCCCCATAGGTCGCGGTGCCACCTTCCAATAGGCTTTTGGATTGTAGGCCGGCGAGGGCGAGGGCGTTGCGATTGTCACCGACGCCGCCGCTATTGGGAGTGACGGTGAACTGATCGCCGATTTGAGGGCTGCCCTCAATCTGGATTTGCCAGCCGTTAAAGGCAATGTCGGCACCGGCTGCATAGGGATAGCTGCCGCTGCCATTGACGGAAAAGGTGGTTGGAGTCAGGAATTCAAGGGTAACCGGCGTGATGAGGGCGGGATCAGTTGGATCGATCACCATACCAGGATTGATGCGACCGCTGCCGGTATTGGCCAGGGCGGCGCTGGTGCGGATGGGACTGGCCGCGGCCAATGCGCGCGGATCCTCGATCAGGACCGCCATGCTTCCGGCCGCCGAGGCGGTGGGACGAATCAGGAAACGGTCTCCCGCAGCAGGCGCGCCGGTCAGGTCGATGGCGAACCCATCCATCGCAAGGGGCAGGTTGCCGGTGGTCCGAGTGCCATCGCTCAGGCGGGTTACTTCCCATTGGCTGCCGTCATAACGGACCTGGTAGTCCGAGAGTGTCAGCGCGGCCGGATCGGTGATCGCAGCGGTTAGGTTGGCGCTGCCCGTGTTGTCCCGGTGGGGCAGGGTCTGCGGGGCGGCGACCGCGAACACATCTCCACCCAACTGACCATTGAGATCCATGCCGAGTCGGTGCTGGGCGTTGACTGTATCGGTCACCCCCAGCGCCAGTCGCCACAGGCTGTCGCGGGCCGGATCCAGGGTTTCGCGGCGGAACGCCAATGCGCCACCGAGACTGCCCCCGGTCAATTGATTGCTCACTACCGGACCTGTGGCGCTGCCGTAGGCGATCCCCAGCCGGGTGGGGTCATAGGGATCGGTCACCGTCATCAGTGCAGTAGCGTTTTGCCCCACGACCAAGGCCTGGCCGCTGCCGACAAATACGTTGATGGCGCCATCATCCTGCGTGACTGTCTGTACGGAGACTTTCGCGGCCAATTGCCGGAGCGCTTCATCGCGTGCATCCAGCAGGTCATTGGGCGGCGCGCCATTGCTCCGACTCTGTGCGGTGACAACCTGGTCGTTCAGATCCGCGATCGTGCTCGAAAGCCGGTTGATTTCCGCCACATCCTGCGTAATTTGCTGGTTGACCTCGGCCTGAAGATTGTTCAGTTGGGTATCCAGGGTATTGAACCGATCCGTCAATCCTTGGGCGTCGGTGAGCACCACCTGACGTTCAGGGATGCCCGACGGATTCTCGGCCAGGCTTTCAAGGTCGTTGAAAAACTGGGATACCATGGGTGAAATTGAATTGCCTTGAGTACCCAGAAGGTTGACCAGGCGACTGGCCAACGTGGCATAGGTATCCAATTGCGCAGCGGCGCTGCCCGTATTGCGGAATTGTTCAGTGAGCAGTTGATCGTAGCTGCGCCGGACCGTCTGGCTATCGACGCCGGTCCCTAGATAGAAATCACCCTGAAGTTCGGCGGGGCGGGTGCCCAGTTCCACCCGTTGACGGCTGTAGCCTTCGGTCGCCACATTGCTGATGTTGTGACTAGTGGTCGTTAGCGCATTCTGGAATGCCAGGAGTCCGGACACCCCCGAGGAAAACATGTCGGCCATGGTGGTGTCCTCTGATCAAGCTTGGTTCACGCCGGTTTTCGGGTTATCCAGATGAGCCATGCGGGTGGCCAGGATGCTTTTGATCTTGGCGGCATAGCGGGGATCAGTGGCATAACCGGCGCGCTGTAGTGCATCGGCGAAGGCCCCCTGATCCTCCCCTGCCTCCAGCGCCTGGCGGTAGCGCGAGTTGTTCTTGAGCAGACCGACATAATCGTCGAAGGCCTCGGACAGGGAGTCGTAGGCGCGGAAGTTTTCTCTGCGCCGCTCGCTCACTGTTCCCGTGTACTCCAGTGTGCTTACCTGAACGCGATCACCGGCCCAGCTTTTCCCTGCCTTGATGCCGAACAGATTGAAACTGGGCCGGCCGTCCACATGTCGGATCTGGCGTTTTCCCCAGCCACTTTCCAATGCGGCCTGGGCCAGCAGCACTTTCGGCGAGACCCCCAGATCCTCTGCCGCCCGTTGCGCATGAGGCCAGAGCTCGCTGATGAATGCCTCGGGCGAGTGCGGCGGCCATTTTCCTTCGGCAGATGCTGGGATTGCCTGGTCTTGCTGGGTGAGGGGGCGTTGTGACGAATGGGCGTGGAGGTTCCTGTTTTCAGGCAGGACAGCAGATTGCACCATCGGGGCATCCATTCGCACCACATGTGGGTGCGGCGGTAGCGGCGCGCCAAGTACGGGACGGTTTAGGGTCAGGTTCTGGAAGATCCGGTTGGCATGCTGGGGTGGCGCGGGTTCCAAAGCTGGCGCGGATGGGGGCGGATCAAGCTGGCGGGCAATGGTCCGTCCAATGCCAAGGCCTTCTCCCTGCGAAAGCTGGCTGCTCATCTGGGTATCAAACAAATCCTGATAAAGCCGGCTCTGGTCCGAATCCATTACGCCCGGGGCGAGCGCGGCGCCACGCATGTTCTTGAGCATGATCTGGATGAACAAGGCCTCGAACTGTCGCCCCACTTCGGTATTGCCTTGGTCGGGCTGATTGCGCAATTGCTGGCGCAAGGCGTCGAGGTTATGAGGATCGGCGGTCAGGGTGCTGGAGGGGGGGATCATGAGGGCTTCCTTGGATCAAATCACGATCAGTTCGGCGTGCAGGGCGCCGGCTTCTTTCAGTGCTTCCAGAATGGCGACCAGGTCGCCAGGCGCGGCGCCCACTTCATTGACTGCCCGTACGATTTCAGCCAGCCCCACGTCAGGCGCAAACAGGAACATACGGTTTTTTTCCTGGCTGACCTCAATGCCGGTATCGGGCGTGACCACGGTACGGCCCTGACCGAAAGGTTCGGGCTGGGAGACCCCGAAATCCTCGCGGATGGTGACCGTGAGGCTGCCATGAGTCACTGCGGCGGGCGAGACGCGCACCTCTTGGTTGATCACCACGGTACCGGTTCGGCTGTTGACGATGATCCGCGCCGGTGCGTTACCGGGTTTCAAATCCAGGTTTTCAAGGGCGGCGAGAAAGGCCACGCGATTGTCCGTGCCGACGGGGACCTGAACGGTCACGGAGGCAGCATCGTCTGCGCGAGCGATGCCAGCACCGAAACGTTGGTCAATCGTCTGGGCCAAGCGATTGGCGGTGGTGAAATCGGCACTGTGCAGATTGATCTGGATAACGTCCCCTTGTGCAAATGCATTGGGGACTTCGCGTTCCACCGAAGCGCCGCCGGGAATGCGGCCGGCACTCGGGATATTGATGCTGATGCGCGAACCGTCCCGCCCCGAGACGCCGAGGCCCCCGACGGCGAGGTTGCCTTGGGCCATGGCGTAGACACGGCCGTCGGCACCTTTCATCGGCGTCATGATCAGGCTGCCTCCTCGCAGGCTTTTGGCATTGCCGATGGAAGCCACGGTTACATCAATGCGCTGTCCAGGTTTGGCAAAGGCGGGCAGTTCCGCCTGGACCGAAACCGCAGCCACGTTCTTGAGCTGGGGGTTGACGTTCGGTGGCACCATCACCCCAAATTCGGCCAGCATATTGCGGATGCTCTGGATGGTGAAAGGAGCCTGGCTGGTCTGATCGCCGGTGCCGTCGAGGCCCACCACCAGACCATAGCCAACCAATTGGTTGCTACGCACCCCCTGCACGCTGGCAATGTCCTTCACCCGCTCAGCATGGACTGGGGCGATACCCATGGCCAACGCAAGCGCCATGCCTCCCTGCGTCAGACTGCGCGCCAAGCGAAGACCCGAATTCGTGGACATGGCATCTCCTCAGAATGGCCAGACGGGATGATTGAAGAAGCGTGCCAGCCAGCCCATGGTGTTGCTGTCGGCGAGCGCACCCCGGCCGTTGTAGGTGATGCGGGCATCGGCCACCTGCGTGGAAGCGACGGTGTTGTCTGGGCCAATATCGGTCGGGCGGACGATGCCCTCGATCCTTACCAACTCCTGCCCCTGATTCAGGGTGAGCCATTTTTCGCCCTTCACCAAAAGGCTGCCATTGGGGTGGCGATCGATGACTTGGACGGTGATGCTCCCGGTGAGCCGGTTGCTTTGCTGGCTGGCACCTTCGCCGTTGAAATCCCGGTCGCCTTCGATGGAGGCGCTGAGCAAGGGTTTTCCGCTCAGGGTGACGTTCCGCCCAAACAGTGTAGGTTCGGCGATCTCCACGCTCTGGCTTTTGGACGCTTTGGTTGTGGCGCTCTTGCTGGCATCGGTGCGCTCCGCCAGGACGATGGTGAGCAAATCGCCCACCCGCCGCGCGGTTCGATCCTCGAACAATGCCCGCTCGGTTTCCGCCCGATAGATTGCGCCGTTTGGGAGTGCATCGGTGGCTTGCACTGCCGGCAGGGCGGGCGGAGGGACGTCCGCGAACCGCGTCGGCGGCGCACTCGCGCAACCCCCTAGGAGCAGCCCAGCCATGACGCTGAATCGATGCAGGATGGAGAACCTACGCGGAATAGAGTTCACGGAGCGCCAGCCTTACAGGTTGTTGTTCAGGTATTCGAGCATGCGGTCAGTGGTACTGATGGCCTTGGAGTTCATTTCATAGGCGCGCTGGGTCTCGATCATGTTGACCAGTTCTTCCACGACATTGACGTTGCCGCTCTCCACGGTACCCTGCAACAAGGTCCCCAACCCGTTGAGTCCCGGGGTCCCGATTTGGGCCGGACCGGAGGCGGCTGATTCCAGGAATAGGTTTTGTCCCTGCGGCTGCAGGCCGGCGGGATTGATGAAATCAGCGGTTTGTACAGAGCCGAGCTGAACCGGCGCCGTCTGCCCAGGAAGCTGGACTGTCACGGTTCCGTCGCCGCCAATGGTCACGCTGAGCGCGCCCTGGGGAATGTTGATGCCGGGTTGCACCACATAGCCATTGGCGGTGACCAGCTGCCCTTGATCATTCAGGTTGAACGAGCCATCGCGGGTGTAGCCCAGACTCCCGTCGGGCATCAGTACTTGGAAAAAACCGCGTCCCTGGATGGCAAGATCCATGGCATTGCCGGTCTGGACCAAATTGCCCTGGGTAAAGATTTTCTCGGTAGCGACCACCCGTACCCCAGTGCCTAGATTCATCCCCGACGGGTACTGGGTTTGCTGGCTGCTCTGCGCGCCTACCTGACGCAGATTCTGGTAAATCAAATCTTCGAATACTACCCGACCCCGTTTGAAGCCTGTTGTATTGGCATTGGCCAGGTTGTTGGCAATAGTCGCCATGCGGGTTTGCTGGGCGTCTAGGCCGGTTTTTGAAGCCCAAAGTGCGGGATCCATAGGAGATTCCTTAAAAAAGAGTGGTTCATTCCATCCGCAGCAGGCGACTGGCAGCGGCATCATTGTCTTCGGCAGTTTTCATCAGCTTGACCTGCATCTCGTATTGCCGGGACAGGGCGATCATGTCAATAAGGGCAGTACTGGGTCGTACGTTGCTGGCTTCCAACATTCCGCTGATCAAATGTACGTTGGCGTCGGGTTCGGCTTTTTGGCCTTCCGGCAGATGAAAGAGTCCAGTACCCTTCTTGATCAATTGCGCGGGATCTGGGTCGGCCAATTCGATGCGATCCAGAACCGCCAGTGTATTAGGGCGCTCCCCAGGCGGGATCAGGGAAACGGTGCCATCTCGACCGATCTCGATCCGGCTGCCGGGCGGCAGCACGATGGGGCCGTTTTGCCCCAGCACGGGATGGCCGGCACCCGTTTCCAACAGACCGTTAGCAGTGATCCGCAGATCACCGGCGCGGGTGTAGGCAACGCCGCCATCAGGGGACTGCACGGCGATGAAGCCGGCATCTTCGATCGCCACGTCCAACTCGCCCCCGGTCGGAATGAGTGCCCCCGCCCCGCGATCGAAGCCTGCCCCGCTGGCTTCGGTGTAAACCCGGCTTGGCTGGCCGTCGCCATACAGTGCGCGCGCCTGAAAACTCTCCAAGTCGGCCTTGAAGCCTGTGGTGTTGGCATTGGCCAGGTTATGGGCGATGCGGGTCTGTGCCCGCTGGATTTGGCCTGCCCCGCTCATGGCGATATAGAGCATTTTGTCCATGATCTAGATGTCCTTCGGGGCTTGCCTCAGCGGATGTTGATGACCGTCTGAGTAATCTCATCCATAGTGGAAATCATCTGGGCATTGGCCTGAAAGCTGCGTTGGGACACGATCATCTGGACCAGTTCGGCGGTCAGGTCCACATTCGAAGCTTCCAGAGCGCCCGATTGGATCAAGCCCAGGCTGCTGCTACCCGCTTCTCCCCGCAACGGGGCGCCGGAGGCAAAGGTTTCCGTCCACCGGGTATCACCCTGCTTTTGCAAGCCTTGGGAATTGGGGAAATCGGCCAAGGCCACTTTACCCAGGGGAATAGAGCGACCATTGCTGTAGCGGGCTTGCACCACACCATTGGCGTCGATGTTAATGCCGCTGAGCTCGCCACTGGCGAAACCATCCTGCGTCAACCGATTGGTGCTGAAGCTGCTGCCGTATTGGGTGGTGCCCGTGAAATCAAGTGTCAGATTCAGAGGATCGGCGCCATTGGTGGGTGTGAAGGCGCCATAGGCGACGCTCCCGCCGGCCGGGGTGGCAAGGCTGCCATCCGGATTGAATGTCACCGGCTGCGCTGCGCCCACGGCAGTGTCATCCACATAGAGATAGCTGGCCCAAGTGTTGGCAGTGGTGCCGTCCTTGACCACGTAAAGCGTGGCAGTGCGCGCGGTCCCCAGGGAGTCATAGACCGTGGTGGATACGGCATTGTTGTAGCTTTCCGGATCGGTCGGATCGAAGGTGGCAACTGTCGGGGCTGTGGCGTCGGCCTTGAAGTTAGCCCCTAACTCGATGACGCTGGACGGTTGAGGGGCGCCGGCGCCGGAGTCGAGCCGGAGATCCGCGATTCCTCCGGTATTGAAGCTATTGGTTCCACTGATCGGGGGATAGACCTGCAGGCGGGCATTATCGCTAGGAGCAACCACATAACCGTCCCGATCCACCGCAAAGGATCCTGCGCGGGTGTATTCCAGGCTGCCTTCCTGGCTCACGATGAAAAAGCCATCACCGCTGATCGCCAGATCGAGATTGTTGTTGGTGTAGTTAACGCTGCCCTGGCTGAACTGTTGCTCGACGCTTGCGACGCGCACTCCACTGCCCGGCGTCGTGGCACTGATGCCCTGGGAGGAAACCGCGTAGACATCGGCAAAGCTGGTACGGGATTCCTTGAATCCGGTCGTATTGCTGTTGGCGATGTTGTTGGCGGTCACCGACAGGTCGGTGGTGGCTGCGGACAGTCCGGTAAGGGCAACTTGAAAACTCATGGCGGGTTCCTCGAGCAAAGGCGTTGGGGTTTGTTTCGGCTAGCGGATCTGCTGGACCTGCGTCAGGTCCACGCTCTGGCCGCCAGTCAGATTGAGATGTAGCGCATCGCCTGCACGGCCCAGGCTGACACTGGCGACCTCTTGTTCGAGCAGGATGGGGGACATTCCGGCGGTTGACGCTCCTACGGCTTCCACCGCATAAGTGCCGGGTGGCAGGCGTTTTCCCTGAGTATCCAGGCCGTCCCAGGTGAAACCCAGTCCATTCTCGTCCGGCACGGGAGCAAGGGTGCGCACCAGTTGTCCCTGGCCATTGAGAATCTTGATCTGGATGTCCGTTCCCGCGTTGGCGGACAGCTGTCCCTGAACCGATCCTTCTGCGCCGAGGGTCAGGGTGGTCGTCGGAATCAGCACCTTGCGGCCCACCAGTTCGGAACCCAGCAAGGCCTGGTTGGTGTACAGGCTGTTGGCCAGGTCCGCAAAACTGCCCTGCATGTTCTGGATGCCGCTCACCGTACTGAACTGCGCCAGTTGACCCAGAAAAGCACCGCTGTCCATCGGTTGGGTGGGATCCTGGTTACGCAATTGGGTAGTCATGAGCAACAGGAAGTCATCCTGGCCCAGGTCGCCCCCAGGTTTTGTGGCGGTCTTCTGGCTTACGGAAAGCCCCAAGGCGTCGACGGCGTTGCTCGAGACGGCTGTCATGGGATCATTCCTACTGGCCGAGCGTGAGAGTGCGCAGCATCAGCTCTTTGCTGGTGTTGAGCACTTCCACGTTGTTTTGATATGAGCGGGAAGCGGAAATCATGTTGACCAGTTCATCGATCGGGTTGACGTTGCTGCCGTACACGTAACCGTCTTTATCGGCCAGCGCATGGCCGGGCTGATAGAGGCGCGGCGGCGGGGCCGAATTTTCCAGCACGCCGAGGGTATGTACGCCGGGACTCTGTGCTTCTCCCGGTGCGGTTCGCAGGGCCGCATTTAGCAGAGGCGCGAAGTAGGGCTGCCGCGCGCGGTAGGCCTGCTCCGGGGAGCCTGCGACATTGTTCGCATTCGCCATATTGCTGGCGGTGAGATTGAGACGGACCGACTGGGCCTCGAGTGCCGATCCGGCGATGGTGAAGACATCGAATAAGGACATGATCAGCGCTCTCCCCCGGTAATGGCCTGTTGCAAGCTGCGAATGCGGTTCTGGATGAAATGCAGTGTGGCTTGGTAGTGCACGGCGTTTTCTGCGAAGGCGCCCTGTTCCTGCTGCAACTCCACGCTGTTGCCGTCGAGAGAGGGCTGAGTGGGAATGCGGTAGCGGACGCCGGGCGATGTTGCCGTGGCTTTCAGGTGACCCATATGGGATGTGGTGAGATCAAGGGACCCCAATCCGCCGATGGTCTGAGATAGAACGGCGCGAAAATCCAGGTCTTTCGCGAGAAAGCCCGGGGTGTCGGCATTGGCAATGTTGGCGGCCAATAGGCGCGTCCGCTCGGTCCATGCCTTCAATGCCTGTTCGTGGTTTCCCAGGCTGTTGGAAAAATCCAGCTTCATGATGACAAGTTCCCCCCAGGCGACTTCTATTACTTAGAATTTCGTCTTGCAACTATCGAACCATTTTTTTATTTTTAATATTCAATAAGTTGAGAGTGATGAGCTTGATTGGCGGCGGAATTTGCCAAAAATCGGATGGCTTTTCCCGCCTCGTCCGTCAAGTCCTTGGCACTTGGTATCATCCACTGCGATTGATGGCATTCATATTGGCAATCTGCTGGGTCAGGAAAGTGCTGGTGCTTTGGAGTTGACCGACCAACCCATCCAGTGCGGTGAACTGGGCGAGGTAACGCTTCTGCAGGCTTTCCATACGTTGGTCCAGCCGCTCTCTGTCTTTGCCCAGGCTCCGGATGGCGTTCTGCAGACTGCGCGTACGGGCATCCACCACACCGTTAGCATCCCCATAGCCGGATAACACTCGATCCATGCGCTCGACCAGTCCACCCGCACCAGTAAACAGGGCGGACACACCGGACGGATTGAGTTTGAGCTGCTCGGTGAGGCGGGATTCGTTCAGGGTCAGCAGCCCAGTCTTATCGGTGGAAATACCCACGGCGCTAAGCAATTTCAAATCCCCATCCGCCACCCTGAGGGGGGCGCCAAACTCGCGTCGTAGCTGGGCGCTCAGTGCACGAACCGCTGAGTCACCCAGCAAGGGACCGGCGGATCCGGAATCAGGATCGTAACGACTCAGATTGGCAAGGGTGCCGGCCAGTGCGTTATAGGTTTCGACAAATTTCTTGAGGGTGCTCCGAGCCCCGGTGGAATCTGGCGCCAGTTGCAAATCGGCGAAATTACCGGGACTGGCCGAGAGCAGATCGAGACTGACGCCATCAACAACGCTTTCAATGCGATTGGTGCTGCTGCTGCGCAGCACGCCGTTGATGCGGATCTGGGCATCGGCAGCCGGAAGTTGTTCGGTGAAATTGCCGGTAATGGCGTTGAGAGGATCATGGTCCAGGCGAGCCAGTCCGCCATCGCCACCACTGGCAAGAACAGTGATGGCCTTGTTGCTGCCTGTTTGCGTGGCAGTGAGGACGAGGTGTTCTCCATCGTCACCGGCAATTATGCTGGCGATGATGCCCGGATTGTCACCGGCGGCATTGATACGATCGCGGATGCCAGCGAGTGTCTGGCTGCCGCTGTCAATGGCCACCTCAAAGCTTGTTTCCCCCAATGCGAGGGCAAGAGTGCCCGTGCCTACCGCGGCATTTGCAGTGAATCCCGCTGAAAGCAATTTTTGGGCGCTTGCCAATTGCACCACCTCGACGCGGTGATTGCCGGCACGGGCGCCGGTCGTGGTGCTGGCTGTGAACAGCGAGGGCTGGGAAATGGTGGCGGTGATCCGGCCAAATAAGTTAGGGCCGCGCAGGGCGCCCAGACTGTCCTGCAAGGCGACCAGCGCCCCTTTGAGGGCGCCAAAGGCGGATAAACGGGTTTGCAGACCTGCTTCCCGCTGGTCGAAGCGCAGCTGAGCGGGCTGCCGCTCGGCTTGAATCAGCCCTTGTACCAGAGCGCTGACATCCAGCCCAGAACCGAGGCCGGGAGAACTGATGGATGCCATGACAACCTCCCTGCCGCAGGCCCGCTTTGCGGCATTTGCTGGAGCGGTGAACCCGCTGTATGAAGCCCACCCGGCTCATGCCTTGAGAACGTTGCCGTGGCCCGGAAATCCGGGCCACGGCGTGGTGTGACATATGGAAGTTGCGCGTTTAGCGCAGCAGCGACAGCACCGTCTGTGGTACTTGGTTGGCCTGCGCCAGGATGGCAGTGCCTGCCTGCTGCAGGATCTGGGCCTTGGTCAGATTGGCGGTTTCAGCCGCGAAGTCGGCGTCCAGGATTCGCGAACGCGCAGCGCTCACATTTTCCGATGTGACTTGGGCATTGGAAATCGCAGTGCTGAAGCGGTTCTGCACCGCGCCCAGACCAGCGCGCAGGTCATCCACGAAAGCCAGCGCTCCATCGATCACGGCCAGCGCGTCGCTGGCGCCGCTCTGCGTCCCGACCGACAGACTGGCCACCGAAGACAGCGAGCTTGCCACAGTGCCTGCGCTCAGCAGGGTATTAGTGCCATCGTCGCTGGTCAGGGTGTAGTTGGTGGCGGCGTTGAACGATACCTCACCGCCCACCACCAAGCTATCGGTGGCGGCCGCGGTGCCGCCGGTGGGACCGGTGAGGGTGACCCCGGCAATATCCAGGGTTTCGGCGTTATCGCCCGAGTGGGCGAAGTTTTCAATGCCGATGTCATAGCCTTCGGTGCTGATCAGATTGATGGAGCTCTTGTCGGAGGACAGTTCGGCGGTGATGCCGGTGGTGGCCGCCTTGCTATTGATCGCCTCGGACAGCGCCGACAGGTCGGAAGTGCTGACTACGTTGGCCGAAATCGTCTCGCCGGTGCCGTTTGCGCCATACAGATCGAAGCTCACGGTGCCGGTCGCGCTGAGGCTACCGATGGTTGCCTCGGTGCGCGCGGAGGCAGTGACGCCGGTGGTGGCGCTCTGGGCATTGACGAGCGCCGCCACATCGCGCGCCGTGGCATCGGCGCCCACGGTCACCGCGGCCGTGCCGGTGGTACCGGAGATGGTCAGCGACTGAGAAGCCACGTTGTTTCCGCCAGTGACGTCGGCTGCAGCAGTCAGCGCGCTGCCCACATTCGTGTTGGAGTTGGCTTGGTTCGCGCCGATATCAGTGGCCTTGGAACTGCCGATGCCGAAGCTGATGGTCTGTCCCTGGTAGGCGCCGACTTGGAATACCGCGTTGGAAAAGCTGCCGTCGAGCAGGTTTTTGCCGTTGAATGAGGTCTGAGTGGCAATGCGGGTGATTTCCTGCTGCAGGGCGTTGACTTCCTTTTGCAGAGACGCGCGGTCGGTCGCGCTGTTGGTGTCGTTGGCGGACTGCACGGACAATTCGCGGATGCGCTGCAGCGCATTGGTGATGTCGCCCAGCGCACCCTCGGCGGTCTGAGCCACCGAAATTCCGTCGTTGGCATTGCGGGCGGCCTGGTTCAGGCCCCGAATCTGGGCTGTCATACGGTCGGAAATAGCGAGTCCTGCAGCATCATCCTTGGCACTGTTGATACGCAGACCGGAGGAGAGGCGCTGCATGGCGGTCTGCAGCATGCCCTGAGAGGAACTGAGATTGCGCTGGGTATTCAGCGACATCACATTGGTATTGATTACGGCCATGATCGTGCTCCTGGTATTCGTTTTTGTATCTAAATTGAGATGGCCTGAATCTACCCGCGAATATTTCCGCGCTGAATTAGACCGTCCCCAAGGGGTATCGGTTAGCCATGAGCAAGCTTGAGCACATATTTATGATTCGCGGCTGATCTAAGGAAGCGCTGATTTATTCCCTGGTTTGTGGTCTGTGGGTAGGCGCTTTTGAGATCATGGGCGTTCCTACGGTGTTTGCGGGGACCTGAGCGATGCAAGCGAGTTTTTCTGATCTGGAATACGCCAGCAAGAGGAAGCAGACGCGGCGCGACCGGTTTCTGGCGCAGATGGAGGCGGTGACGCCGTGGTCGGCACTGGTGGCGGCGATCGCGCCGTTCTACCCCAAGGGCGAGGGTCCGGGGCGCCCGCCGATCGGCCTGGAACGGATGCTGCGGATGGTCGTGGCGCAGCAGTG
>JBATEM010000327.1:0-4035 GCA_049664005.1 Candidatus Macondimonas sp. | reverse complement strand
CCCCTGGGCGGCAATTTCCGCACCATCGGCCAGTTCGAATTGCTCTTCCCCACCCTGCTGGGGGAAAGCCGCAATACGCGCCTCAGCCTGTTCCTGGACGCGGGCAACGTGTTCGACAACTATGAGGATTTCGATGCCGGTACATTGCGCACCTCCACCGGTGTGGGCTTCCAGTGGCTGACCCCGATCCTGGGTCTGCTGGAATTTGCCGTTGCCTATCCCCTGAACGATGAGCCGGGCGATGACACGGAAGTGTTCAGCTTTACCTTTGGCGCGACTTTCTAAGGAGCGGATATGCGCAGTGTGATGGCGCGAATCGCCCTGGTCATGGGGCTGCTGGGCGGCACTGGGCTGGCCCAGGCCGAAATGAAGGTCGGTGTGATCGATTTGCAGCAGTTGCTGCGTGAAGCCCCTCAGGCGCGCGCCCTGCGCGAGAGCCTGGAGGCGGATCTGGAGCAGCGCAAACGTACCCTGGCGCGGGAGGAAGCGACTTTTACCCAGAAGCAGGAAGGCTTCGACCGCGAAGCGCCAAGCCTCACCCCGGAGCGGCGGGAACAGCTGGAGCGTGAACTGCTCGCCGCTCAGCGTGAACTCATTCGCAAGCGCCGGCAGTTCGAGGAAGAGTTGCAGGCCCGCCGCATGGAAGGCTTGCGCGAGATCGATCGCAGCGTCACTCGCGTCATCCGCGATCTGGCGGAACGCGAAGGCTACGATCTGATCCTGTCCGAGGGGGTCTTGTATGCGTCCCAGCGCATGGACATCACCGCTCAGGTCATCCGGGAATTACAGGGCAAAACGCCCTGATCCGCCGCGAGGGCAGCGAGTTGGCGGAATATACCTTGGCGGAGTTGGCCGGGCGTCTGGATTGCAGCGTGGTGGGCGAGGGAACAACCCGCATCAGCGGCGTTTGCGCCCTGTCTCCGGGACAGCCCGGCCACATTGGTTTTTTGGCCAATCCCACCTATCGGCGCCTGCTTGGGCACACTGAGGCAGCCGCCGTGGTGCTGACTGAGGCTGATGCGCCATCAAGTCCGGTCCCCGCCCTGGTTGCGAGCAATCCCCATCTGGTCTTCGCCCGACTGGCCGAGTTGTTTGTCCCGCCCCGCTGCGCCCGCCCGGGCATCCATGCCACGGCCGTGGTGGACGCCACGGCCAGGGTGCATCCCGGTGCCGAGATTGGCCCCCATTGCGTGATCGAGGCAGACGCTGAAATAGGGGACGCAGTGGTTCTTGGCCCGCACTGCGTCGTGGCCGCGAGTGCCCGGATCGGCGCTCAGAGCCGATTGGTGGCGCGTGTTTTCATCGGTGTGGGCGTGACGATGGGAGCGCGTTGCGTTATCCATCCGGGGGCGGTCATCGGCGCGGATGGATTCGGCTTCGCCCGCGATGGCGCGCGCTGGGTCAAGGTGCCCCAGCTGGGTACGGTACGCATCGGCGATGATGTGGAAATCGGCGCCAACACCACCGTGGACCGCGGGGCGCTGGACGACACCGTACTGGAAGAGGGCGTCAAGCTGGACAACCAGATCCAGATTGGTCACAACGTGCGCATCGGTGCGCATACCGCGATCGCCGCCTGTACGGGCATTTCCGGGAGCACGGTCATCGGACGGCGCTGCATGATCGCCGGTGGCGTCGGCATGAATGGCCACCTGCAGATCGCCGATGATGTGGTCATCACGGGCATGACCATGGTGACTCACTCGCTCCATGCCGCCGGGGTATACTCCTCGGGCTTGCCGGTCGATGACAATCGCCGTTGGCAGCGCAATGTGGCGCGGTTTCGCCATCTGGATACCCTGGCGGGGCGCGTGCGTCGCCTGGAACGCGGCCAAACGGCTGGCGTGGTCCCCGCAGCCGATGAAGAAGGATCCGACGCTTGACCCGCATGGATATCCCCGAGATTCAGGCGCTTTTGCCCCATCGTTACCCCTTTCTCCTGCTGGACCGCGTGACCACGCTGGAGCCAGGTCGTCATCTGGTGGCACTCAAGAACGTCACCATCAACGAGCCGTTCTTTCAGGGCCATTTCCCCGGCCGTCCGGTGATGCCTGGTGTCCTGATCCTGGAGGCCATGGCCCAGGCCACCGGTATCCTCGCCTATCGCAGCGCCGCCACGCCGCCGGATCCCGATGAGCTGTATTACCTGGTCGGCATCGATCGGGCGCGTTTCAAAAAGCCGGTGGGACCCGGTGACCAACTGGTCATCTACGCCGAGCTGCAACGCACACTGAAGAAAATCGGGCGTTTCCAGACCCGTGCCGAGGTCGAGGGCGTCTGCGTGGCTGAAGCCGAGATCATGTGCGCCGCGCGGAGGTACGACCGTGATTGACCCGCGCGCGATCATCGATTCCGGGGCCCAGATTGCCGAGGGCGTCCAGATCGGGCCCTTCAGTGTCATCGGTGCGGGCGTGGAAATCGGCCCGGAATGCACGATCGGGCCTCACGTGGTGATCAAGGGCCCCACCCGCATCGGCCGCGGTAACCGGATCTACCAGTTCGCCTCCATCGGCGACGACCCGCAGGACAAGAAATACCGCGGCGAACCGACGCGGTTGGAAATCGGCGACGACAACACCATCCGCGAATACTGCACCCTGAACCGGGGCACGATTCAGGATCAGAGCGTGACGCGGATCGGCAGCCGCAACTGGATCATGGCGTATGTGCACATTGCCCACGATTGCGCGCTGGGCGACGACATCGTGATGGCCAACAATGCCAGTCTGGCGGGCCATGTCCAGATTGAGAATTGTGCGATCCTGGGCGGCTTCGCCATGGTGCACCAGTTCTGCAAGATCGGCGCCCATGCCTTCCTGCAATTCGCCGCCGGGGTGAACCGCGACGTGCCCCCTTTTGTGGTGGCCTCCGGCATTCCAGCGCGGCCCGCCGGGCTGAATACCGAAGGCCTGCGCCGGCACGGCTTCAATGCCGATCGCGTGGGCGCGCTCAAGAAAGCCTACAAATTGCTGTATCGCAGCGGTTTGCGGCTGGAGCAGGCGCGGGCCGAGCTGGAAGCCTTGGCCGTCGGTCATCCAGACGTGGCCCGCTTCAGCCATTTCCTGGAATCCAATCCCCGCAGCATCATCCGTTGATGCCATGACCGTGCGCATTGGCATTGTTGCCGGTGAATTGTCCGGCGATCAGCTGGGCGGCAGCTTGATCCAAGCCCTGCAGGAGCAGACCGGCGGCGACTTGCGGGTGGAGGGGGTGGCCGGACCACACATGATCCAGGCCGGCGCGTCGCCCTTGGCCGACTGCCGTGAACTGGCGGTGATGGGACTGGTGGAGGTCATCCGCCATGTGCCTCGCCTGCTGCGGCTGCGGCGCGAGCTGGGCGAGCATTTCCTGCGCAATCGCCCGGATGTCTTCGTCGGAATCGACGCCCCCGATTTCACCTTGGGGCTGGAGCGGCGCCTGCGCGCTGCGGGCATCCCCACCGTGCATTACGTCAGCCCCTCGGTCTGGGCCTGGCGCCAGGGACGGGTGCGGGGCATCCGGCGCTCGGTGGACGCCATGCTGACCCTGTTGCCCTTCGAGGCCGATTTCTACCGCCGCCACGGGGTACCGGTGCGTTTCGTGGGCCATCCGCTGGCCGATGTGTTTCCCGACCCGCCGGATCGCGTCGCCGCTCGCCATCGGCTCGCGCTGCCTGAAACCGGACCCGTGCTTGCCTTGCTGCCCGGCAGTCGCCTGGGTGAGGTGAAGCTGCTGGCGGATCCCTTCCTGGGCGCTGCCCGTCTCATTGCTGCGCGTCATCCCGCGACGCATTTTCTCTTGCCCCTGGCCCATTCCGGCCTGCGTGCGCCGCTGGAGGCAGCGCTGGCTCGGCAAGCGCCAGGTATCACGTTGCGGTTTCTGGAAGCGGGCGCGCGCGATGCGCTGGAGGCGAGTGATGCGGCGCTGGTCGCCAGCGGCACGGCCACCCTGGAAGCCATGCTGCTCGGTTGCCCGATGGTGGTGGCCTATCGCCTGGCGCCGCTGACCCATGCCCTGGCCCGCCATCTGGTGCGCGCCGACCATGTGGCCCTGCCC
>JBATEM010000326.1:0-4899 GCA_049664005.1 Candidatus Macondimonas sp. | reverse complement strand
CTTGCTGCGCCACGCCTTGGATACCCTGCAAGGTCAACTGGATCAGTGGGCTGAAGGTTTGCCGGCAGCGGTTCCGCCAGGCTTGCTGCAAAGACTGGGCTGCGAACCGGGGGACTCATCGGAATCGACTGTTGCCAGCGTCGGAAGCGCGGACGGCGATCAGCCTTGCAATCCGGCATCAGCTGTTCAGGATGATGCGGTACAGGTTGATCAGACGCTGCATGGGGAATTGGACCTTGCGCGGGTCGAGCGCAGCGATGAGGCAATGCCTCAGCCCGATGCCGATGCTGATCCAGCGCTGGGGTATGTCCCGCCACCGGATTGGTGGGCACAACCGCTACCGGGTGAAGGGGAGGAAACCGTTGCCGGAAACGAACAGATCCGGGTGCCTGCCCCGACCCTGGATCGACTGCTCGGCCTGATCGGTGAGTTGATCGTGGTCAACGGGCGCATCGAACAACCCGTGCGCGAACTGGCCAGTTACGCCCGGGAAATTGCCCGCACCATTGATCGACTGCGACGCCAGCTACGGGAACTGGAGCTGGAAGCGGAATCCCGGATTGTATTCCAGCATGCCGATCGCGCTGGCGAATCGGCTACGCGAGATTTCGATCCCCTCGAATTCGACAGGTACTCTCGACTGCAACAGCTTTCCCGCGCCTTGGGCGAAAGTGTGACCGACCTGGTCAGCCTGCAGGAGCTGGTGAGTGGGCAGCAACAGACCTCCGAGGCCGCGTTGCAGATCCAGCGGCGGTTGGCTGGGGAACTCCAGGACGATCTGCTGCGGACGCGCATGATTCCATTTGAATTTCATGGCGCGCGGCTGCGCCGGATCGTCCGCCAGACCGCCGAGGCGCTGGACAAGCAGGCCACGCTGGAGATCACGGGCGGGGCGACCGAACTCGACCGCCAGGTGCTGGATCGCATGGTGGCGCCCCTGGAGCATTTGCTGCGCAATGCGCTGGCCCACGGCATCGAGCCCAGTGTGGAGCGCTTGCGGCTGGGCAAGCCGGCACAGGGGCAGGTGAATTTGCGGGTGAGCCGCGAGGGGTCCCAGGTGCTGCTGGAAATCGCCGATGACGGCCGCGGACTGGATGCCGCGGCGATTCTGGCGCGCGCGCGCGCGCGCGGTCTGGTGGGACTGGATGAACGACTGAGCGAAACCCAGGTTTTCCATCTCATCCTTGCGCCTGGATTGAGCACGGCCGAGCAGGTCAGCCAGATCGCCGGGCGCGGTGTGGGGATGGATGTGGTGCACAACCAGATCAAGGCCTGCGGTGGCCGCCTGGAAATCTTTTCCCAGCGGGGCCAGGGCAGTACCTTCCGGGTCTGGCTGCCCTACACCCTGGCGGTGAGTGATTGCCTGTTGCTGAAAGTGGGGCCGGAGCGCTACGCCGTTCCCATGGCGGGGATCCAGGGCGTGATGCGGCTGTATGCCGACCAGTTGGCGGAATGGCAGGCGGGAAGCCTGACTCATCTCAACCATCTGGATGTGGATTACCGTCTGGTGGGACTGGCCTCCCTGTTGGGGGTGCCGGAGCGCGGTGAAGCGAAACTGGAAGGCGAGCATCCGGTGTTGCTGGTGAATGTGGCGGGCCTGCATTGGGCGTTGGTCGCTGACACCTTGCTGGGAACCCAGGAGGTGGTGGTACGCCCGGTGGGTTCCCGAGTCGCGGCGGTGCCGGGGATCAGCGGCGCCACGCTGCTCAGCGATGGCGGGGTGGTGCTGATTCTGGATTTGCAGTCCCTTGTGGATACCCGCGGGAGATTGGGATCTGAAGGCCGCTCGCAGCTTGCTCAAGCGGCGGCAGTGGCTGGCGCGCGGGCGCTGCGCGTCATGGTGGTGGATGATTCCATTACCGTGCGGCGGGTGACTGCGCGCCTGCTGGAACAGCACGGCATGACGGCGATGACCGCCCGCGATGGCGTCGAGGCATTGCAGAAACTCCAGGAGCAGATGCCGGACCTGATTCTGCTGGATGTCGAAATGCCGCGCATGGATGGCTTCGAACTGCTCGCCAACCTTAAATCCAACGCAGCGCTGCAGGCCATCCCGGTGGTCATGATCACCTCACGAACCGGTGATAAACACCGCAATCGCGCCCTGGATCTGGGTGCTGCCGCCTATCTGGGCAAGCCTTATCAAGAGGCGGAGTTGCTCGAAACCATTGGCCATCTGACGCAGCCGGAGCGCGTTGGCCTGGCTGGCGGGTCGTTTTAATGGACGTGTCGCCCGGCTTGCTTTATTGCCAAGTGCTGCCATTGGTCAACCAGCGTCTGCTGGTGCCTTATGGGGCGGTGGTGGAAATCATTCCGCTCCCCACAGGAATTGACGCGCTTTCTCCGCCGCCCGCCATGGCCTGGCGCGAGGGGACCTTGCCTGTGCTGTGTTTTGAGTCCCTGTATGGCGACGATTCACCCCAACCCGGTCCGCGGACGCGGGTGGCGGTGTTGCGTCTACCGCATGCGGGTCAAGTTGCACATGTGGGCATCCTGATCCAGGGCTATCCGCAAATGGTTCCAGTCACTCCGGATCAGGCGCGGCCCTTGCCCTTGACTGAAAAGGATCGACAGGCGCCGGTGCTGTTCCGGGTGAATTTCGCCCGCAGCGAGATGTTGATTCCGGATCTGGAATGGCTGGCCCGGCTGCTGGATCAATCGGCCACCACGGCGGCGACCTCAGGTCAGGTCGCCCCAGCGGGATTGCAGGACGGTGATGGCGGCAAGGGCGGCGGTCTCGGTGCGCAGGACGCGGGGACCGAGCCGGAGTGCCTGGAAGCCGTGTTCGCGGGCGAGGACTTGCTCGCGGAGATCGAGCCCGCCTTCTGGGCCGATGAGGAGCGCGACTGAGGGCACGGGGGTCAATTCACCGACCCCCTGTTCCGCGTTGGGTTCCAGCATCAGACGCAGATCGGCCTCGACAAGCGTTACAGCCTGTGCCAGCGGCAGGACGGCCGACAAGGTCGGCAATCGGGCGCGGCCACATTGGGCTGCGGCATGGGCCGCGATGCCCTGCCAATGTGCCTGGCGCCGGGCCGCCCGCTCGCCGGAAAGATGCACCCCGGTGCGGGCACAGACCACCGGCACAATGCGCGCAACGCCCAGTTCAACTGCCTTTTGCAGCGCAAAATCCATGCGTTCCCCACGCGAGATGCCCTGCAGCAGGGTGATGTCGAGGGGCGATTCCCGGGGCGGCGTCACCGGGTCGCCCGTCAATCGGACCTGCCCGTCCTGGCGCCCCAGGCTCGCAATCTGTCCCGGGCATTCCCGGCCCTCTCCGTCGAACAGGACCACTTCGTCACCCACCGCCAGTCGCAGCACGCTGCGCAGGTAATGCACCGTTTCGCTGGGAAGCGCGATGAGCGCGCCGGCATCAAGGGCTGTCGGTACCCACAGGCGAGGAATCCGCATGGCTAATCGGCCGTGGCGCGATCAATGCCTTCCCGCGCCACCGCCACGATCAAATCGATCTCATCGGTGGTGATGATGTAAGGCGGCATGAAATACACCACGTTCCCCAGAGGACGCAGCAGTACACCCCGTTCCAGGGCATGGCGATAGATCCGTAGGCCGCGCCGCTCCTGCCAGGGGTAGGCGCTGTGGCGATCGCCGTTCGGGGTCATCTCCACTGCGGCCACTAGGCCTGTTTGGCGCACCTCGCCCACATGGGGGTGATCGCGCAGCGGCGCCAGTGCTTGCGCCAGGTGCTCGGCCAGGCGCCCATTGGATTCCAAAACGGGGGAGGCATCGAACAGATCCAGTGTGGCCAGCGCGGCCGCGCAGCCCAGGGCGTTGCCGGTGTAGCTGTGGGAGTGCAGGAAGGCTTTCAGGGTCGCGTACTCGTCATAGAAACACTGGTAGATCGCCTCCCGTGTCAGCACAGCGGCAAGGGGCAGGTAGCCGCCGGTGAGGCCCTTGCCGATGCACAGGAAATCGGGTGTGATTCCGGCCTGTTCACAGGCGAAGAAGGTGCCGGTGCGACCAAAGCCCACGGCGATTTCATCGGCGATCAGGTGCACTGTGTGGCGGTCGCACAATTCGCGCAGCCCGCGCAGGTAGATCGGGTGGTACATGCGCATGCCGGCGGCGCACTGAATCAGGGGCTCGACGATGACGGCGCAGATCTCATCGCTGCGCGCGGCCAGCAGCGCGGCCATGGGGGCAAGCAGCTCGCGGCTGTGGGTTTCCCAATCCACCCCCTCGGGGCGCAGGTAGCAATCGGGGGTGGGCGCTTGCAGGCAGGGCATCAGCAAGGGACCGTAGGTCTCTCGATACAGGGCGACACCGCCCACCGCCAGGGCGCCCAGGGTTTCTCCATGGTAGGCGTTGGTGAGCGAAACGAACCGGTGCTTGCGCGTATGGCCCTGATTGCGCCAGGCGTGGAAGCTCATCTTGAGGGCGATTTCCACGGCCGAGGAACCATTTTCCGCATAGAACACGCGCGTAAGGCCCGGCGGCGCCCGTTGCACCAGCCGCTCGGCCAGTGTCACGGCGGGCTCGTGGGTGAAACCGGCGGTGATGACATGGGCGAGGCGTCCCAATTGTTCCCGGATCCGACCGTCGATATGGGGGTGGCCGTGGCCGAAGAGATTCACCCACCAGGAGCTGATGGCGTCCAGGTAGCGCTTGCCATCGTAATCCTCCAGCCAGACGCCGCGCGCCTGCCGGATGGGAATCAGGGGCAGGCTCTCGTGGTCCTTCATCTGGGTGCAGGGGTGCCAGAACACCTGCAGGTCGCGGTCGCGCAAGGCGGCATTGGTGTCGGTCATGGGTTTGTCCGGCAGCTAGGCGATGGGGCTGCGGGCCACGGGCGCCGCTTCGAGGGTTTTGATGAAGACCTTGGAATTGCGCTTGTAGTTGTACAGGCCCTGGCGCGCCACCGGCAGATCCTGGATGCGG
>JBATEM010000325.1:0-9047 GCA_049664005.1 Candidatus Macondimonas sp. | reverse complement strand
GGGCTGTTGGGGCGGCGTTCGGATCGAATCTGCACCAGCCGTTCCGGATCAATGCTCAGGCCGTAGAGTTTCTTGCGATGAGGTGCCAGCCGATCTGGCAGCACCATGGCATGCAGGTCATCTTCGATCAATGGGTAATTGGCGGCACGCAGGCCGAACTGCAGTGCCAGATAAAGACAGGTCGGGGTCTTGCCACAACGGGAAACACCCACCAGGATGATCTCGGCCTGGCGGTAGTTGTGGGGCGCGTTGCCATCATCGTTTTCGAGGGCGAAATGCATGGCCTCGATGCGGGCCTGATAGGCGCGCTGGTTGGCGATGCCATGAGCGCGCCCCGCGCTGTGGGTGGACTCCAGGCCCAGCTCCATTTCGAGCGGATCGATAAAGGTCCCGAACAAATCCAGCAGGTAGCCCTGGCTCTGTTGCAGCATGGTGATGACCCGATCATCGACCAGGGTGCAGAACAGCAAGGGGCGCACACCATCATCGCGTGCTGCCCGGTCGATCATCTCCACCGTGCGCCGCGCCTTTTCCTCGCTCTGGATAAAAGGCACACTGATCTGGCGGAACTCCACCCCATCGAACTGGGTGAGCAAGCTTCCGCCCAGCGTTTCGGCGGTAATCCCGGTGCGGTCGGAGAGATAGAAAACGGTACGTTTACTGGCCATCTATGGTAACCTGCGCCCGCTAAAAAACCGCGCCACAATAGTGTCTTCCGCCCTCGACAAGGCGGCCACTGAATGGAACCTTCCCGGCAGGTTAGGCGACTTCGGCAATCGCTTCAACCGTGACCGGCACGGGCACGCCGGCACCCCATGCACGGCATCCTCTCAACCTCTGGGGGTTTGGTCTTGGAAAGCTATGTCATCTGGTTTGATGGCCTTGGGATGGGCGATGTAGACCGCGTGGGCGGCAAGAATGCCTCCCTTGGCGAAATGATCAGCAACTTGCGCTCCGCGGGCGTGCATGTGCCGGATGGCTTCGCCACCACGGCGCAGGCCTATCGGGATTTCCTGCGCGAAACCGGATTGCAGGAGCGCATTGATTCCACCTTGGCCGCGCTCGATGTGGATGACGTGAATACCCTGGCCAAGACCGGCGCTGAAATTCGCCGCTGGATCCGGGAGGCGCCGCTGCCTGCGCGCCTCAATGACGAAATCGCGACCGCTTATCGCCAGATGATGGCGCAGGCCGGCGGCGAAATTGCCGTCGCCGTACGCTCTTCGGCCACCGCCGAGGACTTGCCGGATGCCTCCTTCGCCGGACAGCAGGAAACCTTCCTGAATGTGGAAGGCCTGGAAGCGGTCCTGCACGCGATCCGGGAAGTGTTCGCGTCTCTCTACAATGATCGCGCCATCTCCTACCGCGTCCACAAGGGCTTTGACCACAGCCATGTGGCCCTGTCCGCCGGCATCCAGCGCATGGTGCGCAGCGATGTCGGCGCCTCGGGCGTCATGTTCACGCTGGACACCGAGTCCGGCTTCAATGGCGTGGTGTTCATCACCGCCTCCTATGGCCTGGGCGAGATGGTGGTCCAGGGGGCGGTCAATCCAGACGAATTCTATGTTCACAAGGCCACCCTGGAAGCCGGGCGCCCCGCCGTGCTGCGGCGCGTACTGGGCACCAAGCTGATCCAGATGATCTATGCCGATCCCGCCCAGGGCGGCAAGCGCGTCGAGACCGTGCCGGTCCCCGAAGCCGATCGCCAGCGCTTCTGCTTGACCGACGCGGAAATCGAGGAATTGGGGCGTCAGGCCCTGATCATCGAAAAGCACTACGGTCGGCCCATGGACATCGAATGGGGCAAGGACGGCCGCGACGGCAAGATCTACATCCTTCAGGCCCGTCCGGAAACCGTCAAGAGCAATGTCACGCATCGCACCCTGGAACGCTACCTGCTCAAGGAAAAGCCAGGCACCCCGCTGGCCCAGGGACGCGCCATCGGCCAGAAGATCGGCGCCGGCTCGGTGCGCATCATCAATGACATTTCCCAGATGGACCGCGTCCAGCCCGGCGATGTATTGGTGACCGACATGACCGACCCGGACTGGGAGCCGATCATGAAACGAGCTGCCGCCATCGTCACCAACCGCGGCGGACGCACCTGCCACGCCGCCATCATCGCCCGGGAACTGGGCATCCCCGCCGTGGTGGGGTGCGGCAATGCCACGGCGACGATCAAGGACGGCGCGCCGGTCACGGTCTCCTGCGCCGAAGGCGATACCGGTATGGTCTATCCCGGTCAGCTGGCGTTCGAATTGCGCACTGCCGAACTCGACGCCATGCCCGAGATTCCGGTCAAGATCATGATGAACGTCGGCAACCCCGACCGCGCCTTCGATTTCGCCATGCTGCCGCACAACGGCATCGGGCTGGCGCGGCTCGAATTCATCATCAATCGCATGATCGGTGTGCATCCCAAGGCCCTGCTCCATTTCGACGAACAGGCACCCGAACTGCAGGCCCAGATCCGCAAGCAGATGGCCGGCTATTCCGACCCGGTGGAGTTCTATGTCGCCCGCCTCACGGAAGGCATCGCCACATTGGCCGCGGCATTCTGGCCGCATCCTGTGATCGTACGAACCTCGGACTTCAAGTCCAATGAGTACGCCAACCTGATTGGCGGCGCGCAGTACGAGCCCCATGAGGAAAATCCCATGCTGGGTTTCCGTGGCGCCTCGCGTTACGTGTCGGAAGACTTCAAGCCCTGTTTTGAACTGGAATGCCAGGCGCTGAAGCGGGTTCGCAATGACATGGGGCTCACCAACGTGCAGGTGATGATTCCCTTCGTGCGCACCCCCGAGGGCGCCCGCAAGGTCACCGTTCTGTTGGCCGAGAATGGGCTCAAGCGTGGGGAGAACAACCTCAAGCTCATCATGATGTGCGAACTGCCCTCCAACGCCCTGTTGGCCGATGAGTTCCTGCAGTATTTCGACGGCTTCTCCATAGGCTCCAACGACCTGACCCAGTTGACGCTGGGGCTGGATCGGGACTCCGCCGTGGTGGCGGGCATGTTCGATGAGCGCAATCCAGCCGTCAAAAAACTGCTGGCCATGGCCATCGCCGCCTGCCGGGCCCAGAACAAGTATGTCGGCATCTGCGGCCAGGGGCCATCCGATCATCCCGATCTCGCCAAATGGCTGGTGGAACAGGGCATCCAGAGCATGTCCCTCAATCCCGACACGGTCATCCCCACCTGGCTTTACCTCGCCGAGAAGAAAGTCGCGCCGTGAAAATATCGGCTAGCCGCCACATTGGGTAGGGCATATGCCCTACCCGATTCCTGACCCGCCATGATCAACCGCATTCATCCCGCCGCCCTGCTGATCCTGGGGTCGAGCTTCCTTTTTGCCAGCATGGGCGCGCTGATCAAGCTGGTTTCGCCGGATCTCGGCAACCCCATGGTGGTGTTTTTCCGCAACGCCTTCGGTCTGCTCGCCCTTACACCCTGGGTATGGCGGCTACGCACCGAGGGTTTGCGCAGTGATCACCTGGGCCTGCACCTGATTCGCGACGGCACCGGCCTGGCCGCCATGGTCTGCTTTTTCTACGCCATTCCCCGCCTTGATCTGGCCAATGCCATGCTCCTCAACTACAGCGCCCCGTTGTTCATCCCTTTCATCGCCTGGATCTGGCTGAAGGAGCGTATCGCGCCTACCGTGGCCCTGGCGGTGCCCGTAGGCTTCATGGGCCTCTTGATGATCCTGAAACCCACAGTGGCCATGACCTCGCCCGCCCTGATTGGCCTGTTGTCGGGATTCCTTGCCGCCGTCGCCATGGTGGGCATTCGCCGCATGGCGGGGGTCGAGCCGCCCTTGCGCACGGTGTTTTACTTTTCCCTCTTCAGCACGCTGGTCTCCGGCCTGGCCCTGCCGTGGAACTGGCAAACGCCAACGGGTTGGCACTGGCTCGCCTTGCTCGGGATCGGCGGGCTGGCCGCAGCTGCGCAAATGCTGCTCACCATGGCCTATAACCGGGCACCAGCCGGCCAAACCGGGGTGTATACCTATCTGGCGGTGGCCTTCGGTGCGATTTATGGCTGGGCGCTGTGGGGCGAACGCCCCGATGCCTGGAGCCTGTTGGGGATGGGGTTGGTCATCGCTGCCGCCATGTGGGCCAGCCGCCTGCCCTACCCCATCAGCGCCCCGCCCCAGCGGGTGCTTGCGCGGCATTGACGAAGAGGTGCTGACGGTAGAAGGCGAGTTCCGCGACCGACTCGCGAATATCGTCCAGTGCGAGATGGGCGCCAGATTTCTTGATGCCGCGGCTGATGTCGGGAAGCCAGCGGCGGGCCAATTCCTTGATCGTGCTGACATCGATATGCCGGTAGTGGAAATAGGCCTCCAGGGTGGGCATGAGCCGGTGCAGGAAACGCCGATCCTGGCAAATGCTGTTGCCGCACATGGGGGAAGCCCCCGCGGGCACCCAACGGCGCAGGAATTCCAGCGTGCGGCGTTCCGCTTCGAGCGGATCGATGCGGCTGGCCCGCACCCGCTCCAGCAGTCCCGAACCCAGATGCTGGCGTTTGTTCCAGTCATCCATGCGATCGAGCACGGTTTCGGGCTGATGGATGGCGACGACCGGCCCCTCGGCCAGCACCCGCAGGTCCTTGTCGGTGATGAGCGTGGCAATTTCGATGATTTGGTCCTGAGCGGTATCCAGACCCGTCATCTCAAGATCGATCCAGATCAGATGGTCAGCGCTGACCGTCATGAGATTTCCTTTTAATTATGAATGCTCGTCGCATTCTATCAGGCAGGGCAAGGGTGTATGCCGTCGTAACGATCAAATGGGTTAGGATGGCCCCCTCAATGCTGCGCGAGGAACCCAGTTCATGAATGACGCGACGCCGGTCCTGGCACAGAAACGCTGCCGCCCCTGCGAAGGCAACCTGCCTCCCTTGGCGCCCGAGCGGGTGCTGACCCTGTTGCCCAAGCTCCATCCCGACTGGCATTTGCGTGAAGACGGCCGCGGGATCGAGCGCGTGTTGCGCTTTCGCAACTACTACCAGACCGGTGCCTTCGTCAATGCGGTGATGTGGATCGCCCACCAGGAAGACCATCATCCCGACATCCTGTTCGGCTACAACGAGGCCCGCGTCAGCTATACCACCCACGCGATCGACGGCCTGTCGGAAAATGATTTCATCTGTGCCGCCAAGGTGGATGCCCTGTTTCCTGCCGATGAGTGAGGTCGTCAAGACCGACTGGGCTCGGGTCCTGGTCGACCATGGTCGTAACCTGCTGCTTGAAACCCCGCAAGGCCAGCGCCTCCGGGCCCAGGGCCGCCGCATTACCCCGCCGCCGGTCACCGGGGATCGCGTCCACTTCGAGGATCTGGGGGGTGGTCAGGCGCGGATTCTGGCGGTTCTCCCGCGCGGTCCGACTTTTCGCCGCTTGGAGGGCCGTCTCAATAGCCGTGTGGCGGCGGCCAATGTCGATCAATTATTGATTGTCTTCGCGCCGCTGCCCGAGCCTGAACCCGAACTGCTGGATCGCTATCTGGTCGCAGCTCACGTGCTGGGCTTACGTCCTTTGCTGTTGATGAACAAGGCCGACCTGCCCGCCGCCCAATGCGCACAGGCAGAAAACGTGCTGGCCGAGTACGCGGCGCTGGGTTACCCCTGCTTGCGTATCAGTGGTCGCACGAATCTGGGCCTGGACGCACTGCGCGACCACATGGCGGGAATGGCCAGCTTGCTGGTAGGGCAGTCAGGGGTAGGCAAATCGGCGCTCACCAACGCACTGGTTCCCGGTGCACTGAGCCGGGTCGGTGAACTCTCCGAGGCCCTGGGCACCGGGCGTCATACCACCACCACCACCCATTGGCATCCGCTCCCCGGGGGGGGCGCACTGCTCGACGCGCCGGGCGTGCGGGATTTCAAACTCTGGCCCCTGTCGCCCCATGAACTACTGCAGGGATTCCCGGAATTTTCCGGACTTGCGCCCTGCCGCTTCGCCAATTGCCTGCATCAATGCGAACCGGACTGCGCGGTGCGAGCCGCGCGCGAGGACGGACGCATCCCGGCGCGGCGCCATGACCATTACCTGCGCCTTTTGGCCCAGATGCAGCAAACCCCAGCCTGGCGACGGGACAATTAGCCACACGCCGAGCCGATAACGCATTCGCTGAGGCAAGCCGGATTGCATGCGGCACAATTCAAGTCCGCGATGCCCTGGCGTTCATCGATGGGGGTTTTGTCCAGGAACAAGACTGGCCCACCGGGCGGATTCGGGGCGCTTAAGTTACACTAGCGCCCGATCAAAACGGGCCGTTGCGAGTGACGCCGGCCAGGACACGGAGCGTGCATGGCGGACACACTGTTTCGGGTGAGCTTTCTCAACCAGGGCAAGATCTACGAGGTCTACGCCCGCAAGGTCACCCAGGATTTTCTGTTCGGCTTTGTCACCCTGGAAGAGCTGGTTTTTGGCGCCCATTCGGATCTGGTGGTGGATCCGTCCGAGGAGCGCCTGAAAAGCGAGTTCGCCGGCGTCGACCGCAGCCATGTCCCGCTGCATGCGCTGCTTCGCATTGATGAGGTTGCTCAACAAGGCGTGGCCCGCATCACCTCCCTCGACGGCAATGTGACGCCGTTTCCCGGACCGTTCTACCATAATCCGGGCAGCGGCCCCGGCCGCCGCTGAGTCTCCGGGATCCGATGAGCGGTTTGCGTTTTGCCACCCTCGGCAGCGGCAGCCGGGGCAATGCCACAGTAGTGGCCTGTGGCCGGACGGTGGTCCTGATGGATTGCGGCTTTGCCGTCAATGAAACGCTGCGTCGCCTGGCAGTGCTGGGGCTTGCGGGGGAGAACCTGTGCGCCATCGTGGTGACTCATGAGCATGGCGACCACATGGGTGGCGTGGCGCGGCTGGCGCGGCGTTTCGGCCTGCCGGTATGGCTGACGGCGGGCACATACCGGGGCGCCGGTTCGCCGCGGCTGCCCGAGGTGAATTTGTTCAATCCCCATGAGCCCTTCGCCATCCAGGATCTGTCGATCCATCCCTACCCAGTGCCCCACGATGCCCGCGAACCCTGCCAGTTCGTATTTTCCGACGGCGCCATGCGCCTGGGCGTGCTGAGCGATGCCGGCCATGTCACCCCTCACATGCAGCGCAGCCTGGACGGCCTGGACGCCCTGATGCTGGAATTCAACCACGATCCCGATTTGTTGGCCCGCGGCCCCTACCCGCCGGAATTGCAGGCGCGGGTGGGTGGATGGCTGGGGCATTTAAACAACGGCCAGGCCGTGCAATTGCTGGAGAGTCTCGATCGACGGGCGCTCCAGCATCTGATTGCCGGCCACATCAGCGAAAAGAACAACTCGCCGGCGCATGTGCGCGAGGCTGTGGCACACCGGTTGCCCGCCGAAGCTGCGGCGCTGGTGCTGGCGCCCCAGGAACAGGGCCTGGGCTGGCACGATATCCGTCCACGCCTGTGAGCAGGCCGCGAGCTTTCATGAGGACTGTCCCCATGCGCATCATCAATGGATCCACGGCCTTCTCGCCGTTCCGCCTGGATAAGCTGCTACACAAAGTGCGCAGCCACTGCCCCGCCGTCACGGCGCTCGCGGCCCATTACACCTATCTGGTGGAATCGACAGCCCCGCTCGACCCGGACGCCGGCGCCCTGCTGGAACGCCTGCTGGACGCGGTTCCCGATGCCCCCTCGCCCATCGGCACACGACCGGTCTGGATCATTCCCCGCGCCGGTACGGTGTCCCCCTGGTGCAGCAAGGCCACCGACATCGCGCGTGGCTGCGGACTCGACGCGGTACGACGCATCGAGCGGGCAATCCGCATCGATCTCGCCGGATTGCCCACGGATCAGACGCCACAGGATGCGCTAGGGGAGACCCTGCACGACCGCTTGACGCAGACGCTGATCGACCGCATCGAAGACGCCGGGGCGCTGTTGTTCCGCCATCCCGATCCCGCCCCGCTGCGGGAGGTGGATCTTCTGACGGGTGGGCGCGCCGCACTGGAGGCCGCCAACCGCGACTGGGGACTGGCCCTGGCCGAGGACGAAATCGATTATCTGGCGGACAGCTTCCGGAAGCTGGGGCGCAACCCCAGCGATGTGGAACTGATGATGTTTGCCCAGGCAAATTCGGAGCATTGCCGCCACAAGATCTTCAACGCCAGCTGGGAGATCGACGGGCAGGTCATGCCCCATTCGCTGTTTGGAATGATCCGCAACACCTACGCCCATCGCAGTGCAGGCGTCCTCTCGGCCTATCGGGATAACTCGGCGGTGATCGAGGGGTCGCAGGCGGCACGCTTCTACCCCGACCCCGAGAACCAGGCTTACCGGGCAACCAAGGAAGCAGTGGATCTGTTGATGAAAGTGGAAACCCACAACCACCCCACCGCCATCGCGCCCTTCCCCGGCGCCGCCACCGGGGCGGGTGGGGAAATCCGTGACGAAGGCGCCACCGGCCGCGGCGCCCATCCCAAGGCGGGCATCACCGGCTTTGCCGTGTCCAACCTGCGCCTGCCCGGCCTGCCGCGTCCCTGGGAAGTGGATCACGGCCGCCCACCGCCCATCGCCTCGGCGCTGGACATCATGCTGGCTGGCCCGCTGGGTGGGGCTGCTTTCAACAATGAATTCGGGCGACCCAATCTGGCCGGCTTCTTCCGCAGCTATGAGCAGCGCGTGGCGCGCCCCCAGGGGTCGGAAGTACGCGGTTACCACAAGCCCATCATGCTGGCGGGTGGCATGGGCAACATCCGCCGCGATCATGTGGAGAAGCTGGCCATCCCGCCGGGCGCCGCCATCGTGGTGCTGGGAGGGCCGGCCCTGCTGCTGGGCCTGGGCGGTGGCGCGGCGTCCAGCATGAGCAGTGGACAGAGCCAGGCAGCGCTGGATTTCGCCTCGGTGCAACGCGACAACCCGGAAATGGAGCGCCGCTGCCAGGAAGTGATCGACCAGTGCTGGCAGCGCGGCGCAGCCAATCCCATCCTCTCGATCCACGATGTGGGCGCGGGCGGACTGTCCAACGCTTTGCCCGAGCTGGTCCATGACAGCGAACGCGGTGGAGATTTCCAGTT
>JBATEM010000324.1:0-2318 GCA_049664005.1 Candidatus Macondimonas sp. | reverse complement strand
GCACAGGCCCCGGCACCGCCTGGCGGGCGATCCCCGGCGGCAACGGCTTGCCGCGTGCCAGATTGCGGCGAATGCCGGGCGGCAGCGGCGATCTGCCTGTCAGCTGATGCGCCAAAACCAGGCGCCGCACCGCATCGCGATCGATAGCGGCCCGGATCAGATCATCGGCTGCATGCTCCGCCACCGACTCATGACCGTGGCCCATTCCCGCACGGTGGGGATCTGCCCGCCGAGCGCCGGGTTTTCCCGCGCCGTCATGCGCTTGCGGTTCACCGGATTTCAGCTGCGACGGCGCGCCCTTGTCCGCCGTTCGCCCCTTGCCTTCGGGTGGCTCCGCATGGGCCAGCGGAATCCCGCCGGCCAAGGTGACCAGCACCAGGACAAAACCCACGTTTGCATCGCGTCGCATCACGCATCCCTCAGGAAACAACCGCCAGGGGTTCCGCCAATACCGGGGGCGCGGGAAAGATTTCCGCATAGGCTGTCCAGATGGCGCAGGTCATAACTGGACCCAGGACAAGAAAGCCGAGTCCCATGGGAATCATGGCCAGCACCCCCAGAATCGTCATGATGAGGCCGAACAGGAGCAGCGCCGCCCAGTTGATCCAGCAGGCCTTGAGGCTGCTCTGCATGGCTTCAAGCGGCGCCTGGCGCCCCTCCATGACCAGCGGAACGGCGAAGAACAGCGCGGCGGAAAGCAGGACATGCAGCGTCATCATCAGCGGAAGGCCGAGTAGGGCGCCCAGGCCCATGCCAACAAAGGCGCCCCCATCACCGTGCATCATGCCCATGCCCAGCATGGATCCACCAATGAACACGGCGCCGATGCCCATGATCAGCACATTCACGGCAAGCGAAACCGCACCCAGCACCAGCAGGTTGTTCAGTACGGCATTGCGGGAGAATGGCTCGAACAGGATGCCGACGGCGAAATCCTCACCCTGAGCAGCCCGCTTGGCGGCCTCCAGGGCGCCGGCGCCGAGCACCGGACCGATCAGGGCCACGATGAGCGAGCCGACCCACGGGAGCATGCTCAGCACCACGACAATGGCCAGGAAAACCAGCATCAGCAGGACCCAGAGACCCGGCAGGCGCATGAAGCGCGTCCATCCGGTCTGGATCCAGGCAATCCCCTGGCCCGTTTCAACCCGCTGTATGTCCATCGCTCGGTACTCCCTGCCCATGGGCCCGCGCCCGGAAACAAGACCCCGGCTCCATTATCCACGGGATGCGCTGGCGCACCAGCATTTCCAGATGACGAAGGGATGATGGACGGCTTGAGCCGATGGAGGGAGCATCCTGGGACGCCACGCGGCGGCAAGGCCACGCAGCGCCCCAAGGAGAGGCGGAAGATCAGGGGGTGAACTGGGCCGTGCGGGGCGCGGCCGGAATGTCCCGCTGCGCTGGGAGGCTTGGGGCGATCTGGCCGGTGTAATCGTGGGCATAGCCACTGGGTTTTTCGTCCCGGCCCGTGTCCACCGTCACCTCGGCGCTGGTTTCCACCCGTAGCGGGACATTCTCGCGCGGGTCGGTGATACGGATGCGGACGGGGACGCGCTGAGTCACCTTCACCCAGTTACCGGTCGCGTTCTGCGGTGGCAGCATGGAAAACGCCGTGCCGCTGCCGGGTCCGATGTTCTGAACCACGCCATGAAATACTTCGCCGGGATACATGTCCACGCGGATTTCTGCCGTCTGACCCGGCCGGATGCGCACCATCTCGGTTTCCTTGAAATTGGCATAGACCCAGTATTCATCGCTGCAGACGATGCTGAACAGCGGCCGGCCGGGCTGGACCAGTTCGCCGGGACGCAGACTGAGGTTGGCGATGCGCCCATTGCAAGGCGCTTCCAGGTGGGTATGCGTCAGATCAAGCTGGGCCTTTTCCAGGAAGAGCTTGGCTTCCTTCAAGCGTTCGTTGTCCTCGCCCGGCGAGCCCCGCATGATCGTGGCCTGACGCAGGTGAGCTTCTGCCGCGGCCAAGCCAGCCCGGGCGCTGGACAGGCCTTCCTGCGCAGAGTCGGCGGCCGATTTGGGCATCGAGTTCTGGGCGCTCAGATTGAACACCCGCTTTGATTGCAGTTCGGCCATATGCAGCTGGGCGTTGCGCAAGGCAATCTCGGCCTGGGCGGCGGCAATCCCGGCCTCCCCGGCATCGATGGATTGGCGCGCCTGAATGATCTTGTTCTCAGCCTGCGCCAACTGGATGCGGAACGGCTGGTCGTCGAGCTGCACCAGCAACTGACCGGCCTTCACCAGCGCGTGGTCGTCCACCGCCACCTTGACCGCTTCACCCGGGACCTGCGCTGCAACGCTGA
>JBATEM010000323.1:0-2253 GCA_049664005.1 Candidatus Macondimonas sp. | reverse complement strand
CATCCTGGGGGGCTTTGATCTGTCCGGGACCTATCCGGAACTGGGGCATGCGCTGCTGGTGTGCGCCACTGAAACCCGTACCCCGGCTGATCTGGCGCGCTATACCGCGGCGCTGGAACAGATCCTGGTCGCTTAAGGAGTATTGGACCCGAGCATGGAACCATCACGGAATACCCCAAGCCCGCCACTGATCTTCGAACAGGGTGCGCCCGGGCGGCGCGCCTATGCCCAGGCCCCGGCCGCCACGGCGCAATGGGACGACCTGCCCCTGTACTTGCGTCGTGCGGAGCCGCCCTGCCTGCCCGAGGTTTCCGAGCTGCAGGTCGTGCGGCATTACACCCGGCTGTCGCAGCGCAATTTCTCCATCGACACCCAGTTCTACCCGCTGGGTTCGTGCACCATGAAATACAACCCGCGGGCCTGCAACACGCTGGCGATGCTGCCGGGTTTCCTCAATCGCCACCCACTGGCCCCCGCCGCCGGGGGGCAGGGTTTCCTGGCCTGTCTGCATGAGCTGCAGGAAATCCTGCAGGCGGTGACCGGCATGCAGGCCGTCTCCCTGACGCCCATGGCCGGTGCCCAGGGCGAGCTGGCCGGGATGGCCATGATCCGCGCCTATCATCGCGCCCGCGGTGATCATGCCCGCACCGAGGTGCTGGTCCCCGACGCCGCTCACGGCACCAATCCCGCGACGGCGGTGATGTGCGGCTATACCGTGCGGGAGATTCCCACCGACCGGTCGGGCGATGTGGATCTGGCGGCCCTCAAGGCGGCGTTGGGACCCCAGACCGCCGCCATCATGCTCACCAATCCCTCCACCCTGGGCGTGTTCGAGCGGCGCATCACCGAGATTGCCGGGCTGGTGCACGAGGCCGGCGGCCTGCTCTACTACGATGGCGCCAACCTGAATGCCATCCTGGGTCAGGTGCGTCCTGGCGACATGGGTTTTGATGTGGTGCACATGAATCTGCACAAGACCTTCGCCACCCCCCACGGCGGCGGGGGTCCCGGCTCCGGTGCAGTGGGGGTGGGCGAACGCCTGCAACCGTTTCTCCCCATCCCCTATGTCCTGCGCGAGGGGGAAGCCTATCGCTGGGCCGAGCGCGCCGACTGCCCCGAGAGTATCGGCCGGCTGTCGGCCTTCATGGGCAATGCCGGGGTGTTGTTGCGGGCCTATGTGTATGCCCGGCTGCTGGGGGCGGAGGGTATGGCGCGGGTGGGGGCTTATGCCACCTTGAGCGCCAACTACCTGCTCGCGCGCCTGACGGCGCTGGGCTACGAGCCGGCCTATCCGGGGCGGCGCGCCAGCCATGAATTCACCTTGAGTCTCAAGGAATTGACGACGCGCACCGGAATCACCGCCCTGGACGTGGCCAAACGGCTGCTGGATCACGACTTCCACGCCCCGACGGTCTATTTTCCGCAACTGGTGCCCGAATGCCTGCTGATCGAGCCGACCGAGACCGAGAGCAAGCAGGATCTGGACCGCTTCGTTGCGGCCATGGCGTCGATCCGGAACGAATCGGTCCAGGCGCCGGAGCGGTTGCGGGAAGCGCCTCATCACCTGCCAGTGCGGCGGCTGGATGAGGTGCGGGCGGCGCGCGAACCGGATTTGCGCTGGCAACGCCCCCACGCCACGCCGACCGATAATCTGACCTGAAACAATGCTCACAGGATGCCCATGAACGCCTTGATCAGCGGTTCCCTTGCCTATGACACCATCATGGTGTTCCCCGAACGCTTCCGGGATCACATCCTGCCGGAGAAAGTGCACATGCTGAATGTGTCCTTCCTGGTGCCGGAGTTGCGCCGCGAGTTCGGCGGCTGCGCCGGGAACATCGCCTATAACCTGCGCCTGCTCGGTGGGCAGGGCCGGCCTTTGGGAACGGTGGGCGAGGATTTCGAACCCTATCGCCGCTGGCTGGAGCAATGTGGGATCGACCAGCAGGATCTGTTGACCGTTCCCGGCACCTATACGGCCCAGGCCTATATCACCACCGATCTGGACGACAACCAGATCACGGCCTTCCATCCCGGCGCCATGAATCACGCCCACGACAATCCGGTTCGTCCCGCCGCGGATATCGGCCTGGGCGTGGTGGCCCCCAATGGCCGCCAGGGCATGCTTGATCATGCCCGGCAGTTTGCCGAGGCCGGCATTCCCTTCCTGTTCGATCCCGGCCAGGGCTTGCCGATGTTCAACGGCGGCGATCTGATGGCCTTCATCGACCAGGCCACCTGGGTGGCGGTCAA
>JBATEM010000322.1:0-4383 GCA_049664005.1 Candidatus Macondimonas sp. | reverse complement strand
TGGGACTGGCTTTCCAGATCCAGGACGACATCCTGGATCTCACGGTCGACACGGCGACCCTGGGTAAACGCCAAGGCGCCGATCTGGCCCATGACAAAGCCACCTATCCGCAATTAATGGGCTTGGCCGCTGCCCAGCAATGCGCAGCCCAACTGCATCAGCAAGCACTGGACGAATTGGCGCCCTTCGGCGCGGCTGCCGACCCCTTGCGGGCGCTCGCCGATGAACTGCTGAACCGTCACTGCTGAAGCTATCCGCTCAGCGAGACACGGGCTATCCTTGATGACAGAGGTGTCGCAGGCTGATAATCCATTGCTTTCCCCAACGACGCCCGGTGCCATGAGCCCACTTCCCTCGTTGCTGGCGCAGATCGATTCCCCTGAAGCGCTGCGCCTGTTGCCCGAATCGTCGCTGACTGCAGTGGCGGCGGAATTGCGCGCCTACCTGATCCAGACCATTGGCGAGGCCGGCGGTCATTTCGCCGCCAACCTGGGCACGGTGGAACTGACCATTGCCTTGCACTATCTGTTCGACACGCCTTATGACCGGCTGGTGTGGGATGTGGGCCACCAGACCTATCCACACAAGATCCTGACCGGCCGCCGCGCGGCATTGCCCACCATCCGCAAGCTGCATGGCCTGGCGCCCTTCCCCCAGCGCGCAGAAAGCCCATTCGACAGCTTTGGCGTCGGACATTCCAGCACCTCGATCAGCGCCGCACTGGGGATGGCGCTGGCGGCCCGGGCGCGCGGAGAGCACCGCCGGGTGGCCGCCATCATCGGCGATGGCGCCATGACCGCCGGCATGGCCTATGAAGCCCTCAACCATGCTGGCCACCTGCGCGCCGACCTGCTGGTGATCCTGAACGACAATGAGATGTCCATCTCGCCCAACGTCGGCGGATTGTCCAATTACCTGGCGCGCATTCTCTCAGGGCATTTCTACACCAGCATCCGCGAGGAGGGGAAAAAGGTCCTGCGCCATGTTCCCCCTGTATGGGAGTTCGCCAAGCGCGCCGAAGAACATGTGAAAGGCATGGTTGCCCCTGGCACCCTGTTCGAGGAGATGGGCTTCAATTACATCGGCCCCATCGATGGCCACGACCTGCCCGTCCTGATCGATACCCTGCGCAACCTGCGCAACCGTCCCGGACCCCAGTTCCTGCATGTGGTCACCCGCAAGGGCAAAGGCTACGCACCCGCCGAAAAAGATCCCGTCGCATGGCATGGCGTCACCCGCTTCGACCCCCATACCGGCACGCTGCCTGCCAGCACACCAGGCGCCAAGCCCACCTACAGCCAGGTATTCGGGGCCTGGATCTGCGCGGCGGCGGCCCGTGACTCCCAAATCGTCGCCATCACGCCTGCGATGCGCGAAGGCTCGGGCCTGGTGGAATTCGAGAAACGCTTCCCGGAGCGCTATTACGACGTGGGCATCTGCGAACAGCATGCCGTGACGCTGGCGGCGGGGCTCGCCTGTGAGGAGATGCACCCGGTAGTGGCCATCTATTCCACTTTCCTGCAGCGTGCCTACGACCAGCTCATCCACGATGTGGCGCTGCAGAACCTGCCAGTGGTATTTGCGATCGACCGCGCCGGGCCGGTGGGGCAGGATGGGGCCACCCATCATGGCGCCTTTGATCTTTCCTTCCTGCGCTGCATCCCCAACATGGTGATCATGGCGCCGGCGGATGAGGCGGAATGTTGCGCCATGTTCAATACCGCCCTGGCTCTCAAGGCGCCTGCTGCGGTGCGTTATCCGCGCGGCGCCGGCGCCGGCATCCCGTTCCAGGTCGATGCCTCGCCCCTTCCCCTGGGCCGCGCCGAAATCCGGCATCCGGGTCGAGGCCTCGCCGTCCTGGCCTTCGGCGCCATGGTGGCGCCGGCGCTGGAGGCCGCCCAGCCCATGGGCGCTACCGTGGTCAACATGCGCTTCATCAAACCGCTGGATGAAGCCCTGGTGATCGAACTGGCCCGCACCCATACGCAACTGGTGACCGTGGAAGACAACACGGTCGCCGGCGGCGCGGGCAGCGCCGTCTCCGAGTGTATCGCCCGCCATGGCCTGAGTGTTCCCATCACGCATCTGGGCCTGCCAGATCACTTCCTGGAACACGGGACGCGGGAAGAGCTACTCAGCGCCTGTGGCCTGGACGCCATCGGGATCGCCACGACCCTGCGCCGGCTGCTCCCCCCCAGCGCTGCCATCAGTCGCGGCAGCTGACGCACCGATCTTTCTCAGGAGCCCTGGCCGCGCATTGCTTGACCGCAACCGACTCGCTGTTTACTGCGCTTCAAGTCGTCGTCCTGCAGAGTTCAGCTTGATAACATCACGACGCTCGATTCTGCGATATCGTCCAGCTTGCTCGGGTTCGGCGCTTTCACACCGGCCAATGGGATCGCACCGACCCCGTCGAAATCCGGCTGAGCTCTTCATAGAGTGCCTTTTCCCGATCCGAACCAATGGAGGGAATCTGGATCTGGAGGCTGAGGTATTGATTCCCCGGCGGTGATCCCGGAAACCCGCGCCCCTTGAGGCGCAAACGGCGCCCGCTCTGGCTGCCCGGCGGAACCTGGACCTGGACCGGTCCGCCGAGGGTGGGCACCGTGACGGTGGCTCCCAGCACTGCTTCCCATGGGGTCACGGGTAGCTCGAGGTAAACATCACGCCCTTCCAGCCGAAACAGCGGATGGGGCGCGATCTCGAGATCGAGGTACAGATCACCCGCGCCACCCCCAGTCCCGGCCTCCCCCTGTCCGGCCAGCCGAATGCGCTGCCCCGACATGACGCCAGCGGGAATCTGGACATCCAGGGTACGTGTCCCGCCCGGTCCGGACAGGCTGATCCGTCGCTGCCCGCCGCGATAGGCGTCCTCCAGCGGCAGCACCACGCTGGCCACCTGGTCGTTGCCTCGCCGGGCCCCACCAAAGCCGCCGCGGCGGCCCTGGCCGCGGAACAGGGTCTCGAAGAAATCGCTGAAGCCACCGCCCATGCCTTCGACATCAAACTGCGATCCACCGTCCCATCCCGGCGGGGTTCGGAAGGCATCGCCGGCGCGATATTGGCTGCCGAGCCGGTCGTAGACGGCGCGCTTTTCCGGATCCTTGAGTACTTCGTAGGCCTCATTGATCTCCTTGAAATGGGTCTCCGCATCGGCTTCCTTGCTCACGTCCGGATGGTATTTACGCGCCAGGCGCCGGTAGGCCTTTTTCAGGTCTTCCTCGGAAACATCCCGGGAGACGCCGAGTGTCTGGTAATAATCCTTGAACTGCATGGTGCGACGACCCTTATCGTTGCGGATGAAGCCAGCGGGGGATCACTGGCAGGGTGGGGATGATGATGCCCGAATCAAGCGCTGCGGGTGCAGGTAAACTAGCGGCATGGACAGATTGCCTCCCCGTCGTTTCTGCGTGGCGCCCATGCTGGATTGTACCGATCGCCACGCGCGCCATCTCATGCGCCTGATCAGCCGCCATGCCTGGCTGTATACCGAAATGGTCACCACCGGCGCGCTATTGCGCGGACAACCCGAGCGTTGGCTCACCTACAGCGCCATTCAGCATCCGCTGGCACTCCAGCTCGGTGGCAGCGATCCGTCGGCCCTGGCGCGTTGCGCCACGCTGGCGCAGGCATGGGGCTATGACGAGGTGAACCTGAATGTGGGCTGCCCCAGCGATCGCGTCCAGGGCGGGCAATTCGGCGCCTGTCTCATGGCCGAGCCGGCACGGGTCGCCGACTGCGTTGCGGCCATGACGGCGGCCGTGCGGATACCGGTCACGGTCAAGACCCGCCTGGGCATCGACGATCTGGACAATGACGCCCATTTGCATCACTTCGTCGCCACCGTCGCTGCCGCCGGTTGCCGGACCTTCATCATTCATGCCCGCAAGGCCTGGCTGAAAGGCTTGAGCCCCCATGAAAACCGCACCGTTCCCCCGCTTCAGTACGAACGGGTACATCGACTCAAGGCCGCGATGCCCCATCTCGAGATCATCCTGAACGGCGGCTTGACCGATCTCGACGCCGCCCGCGCCGCAGGCGAGGGTTTGGATGGGGTCATGCTGGGCCGCGCGATCTATGACAGCGCGTATCGACTCGCGGAGGTCGACGCCTGCTTTTATGGGGATGCCCATCCCGTCCTGGATCGTGTTGACGTGGTGCATGCCTATGGGATCCATGCGCAGGAAGAATTGACATCCGGCACGCCGCTCAATGCCTTGACGCGGCCGCTGTTGGGGCTGTTCAATGGCCTGCCCGGGGCACGCGCCTTCCGGCGCCATTTGAGCGAGCAGGTTTGCCGACCCGGCGCCGGTTGGGCTGTGGTGGAAAACGCCCTTGCGGCATTTTGTCGCTCAGATGGGCCGGTCCAGAGCGCTTCAAGCG
>JBATEM010000321.1:0-4553 GCA_049664005.1 Candidatus Macondimonas sp. | reverse complement strand
GCCAGACGCTGGGGGGGGACCCCGAGGCCTGGAAAACCGATCTCAATCGCCTGCGGGAAGCGACCCCCGAACAGTTGCGCGCCGTGGCGCAGACCTGGCTGGGTGACGGGCGGCTGACCATTACCGTCGACCCGTACCCGACCTACGCCGCCGTGGGCGAAGATGTGAATCGCAGCGCCGTGCCCGTCACCGGCACCCCGCCCGATCTGAATTTCCCGGCCCTGGAACGCGCCCGGCTGGACAATGGCCTGACGATCGTGCTCGCGCGTCGGCCCAATGCGCCCACGGTGGAGCTGGAACTGATGGTACCTGCCGGTTTTGCCAGCGACGACCCGCGCCGCTCCGGGCTGGCCGGCTTGACGCTGGACATGCTGGAAGAAGGCAGCAGCCGGCAGGATGCGCAACAGATCGCGGCGGAAAAGGAACGCCTGGGGGCCGAAATTGGGGCTTCCGCGGAGCTGGATGCGGGGGTGCTGGGCCTGTCGGCGCTGCGCGAGACGCTTGAACCCGCCTTGACCCTGTTTGCCGAGATCGTGCGCGATCCGGCCTTCCCCGAGGATCGCCTGGCCCTGCTCAAGGAACAGCGTCTGGCGGCCATCGCGCAGGAGAAGACCAAGCCCTCCAGCATGGCGCAGCGTGTGCTGCCCCCGCTGCTTTACGGGCTCGATCATCCCTATGGGCAGCCGCTCACGGGCAGTGGCCGGGAGGAGGTGATCCGGGAAGCCAAGGTGGAGGATTTGCGCAACTTCTACCGGCGCCATGTGCATCCCAAGGACGCGGTCCTGGTTGCTGTGGGGGATGTGGATCTGCCGACCCTGAAAACCCAGGTGGCGCGCGTCTTTGGGGACTGGAAAGCGCCTGAGGATGCGGTGACCACGCCCGTCCTGCCGGAGCGGCCCCGTCCCGAGAAGCCGCGCATCTTCCTCATTGATCGCCCTGACTATGCGCAGTCCATGATCATGGCCGGGGAACTCATCGCGCCGACTGGCGATGCGGATGATCTGGCCTTCCGGGCGGTCAATGCCGTGCTGGGCGGAATGTTCACCTCGCGCATCAATTTCAATCTGCGTGAACAGAAGGGCTGGGCCTATGGCGCCGGCTCCACGCTCAGCGATGCCAAGGGCCAGCGCCCCTGGATGCTGTACGCCCCGGTGCAGCGGGACAAGACGGCCGCGGCCATGCGCGAGATGGCGGCGGAGATTGGCGCCATTCTGGGATCCAAGCCGGTCACTGCAGAGGAGTTGGGCAAGGCCCAGAAGAACATGACCCTGAAGCTTCCCGGCCAGTTCGAAACGGCGGCTCAGGTGGCGGGTGGCATCGAGAATCTGGTGCTCTATGGCCTGCCGGATGATTATTACGCCAATTTTGTGCGGGACATCCGCGCCCTGACCCCCCAACAGACCGGCGAGGTGGCGCGCGCCTGGATCGATCCGCAGAAGCTCACCTGGGTGGTGGTCGGCGATCTGAAGAAAATCGAGGCCGAGGTGAGGGCGCTGGGCTGGGGTGAGGTGCAGGTGGTGGATACCGACGGCCAGCCAGTGCGCTGAACTCCTTCGAAACCCATTGGCCGAGACGGGGCGGCCGGCCCTTTCAGGAGGTCTTGGAATCCTGGCGCTGCGCATCCACCTCGCGGGCGCCGGGGACCATCATCCGGGCGAGCACGATGCCCACCTCGTAGAGCAGATAGGTCGGCAAGGCCAGCAGGGTCTGGGAAAACACATCCGGCGGCGTGAGCAACATGCCCACCGTGAAAGCGCCCACCAGCACATAGGGCCGGGCCCGTGTCATGGCCTGGGGGGTGGTGATGCCGGCCCACGCCAGGAGCACCGTGAGCACCGGGATCTGGAAGGCGAGGCCGAAGGCGAAAAAGACGGTGAGCGTGAAATCCAGATAGCTGGCGATGTCGGTCATCACCGCCACCCCGTCGGGCGCGGTGCGGGTGATGAAGCCGAAGGTGATGGGCAAGGCGATGAAAAAGGCGAACGCCACGCCGGCATAGAACAGCACGATGCTCATCACCAGCATCGGATAGGCGAAGCGCTTCTCGTGCTGGTAGAGCCCGGGCGCGACGAAGGACCAGGCCTGCCACAGCAGGTAGGGCATGGCCATGAACACGGCCGTGACAGCGGCCAGTTTGAACGGGGTCATGAAGGGCGTCACCACCTGGGTCGCAATCAGGCTGTTGCCGATCGGGAGCTTGGCCAGCATGGGCGCCGCCAGGATGGAAAACAGCTGGTTGGCGAAAACGGCCAGCGGCACCAGCAAAATGCCAACCGCCCACAGGCAACGCAGCAAACGACTGCGCAACTCGATCAGATGGGTCAGGAAAGGCTGCTCGGGGAAGGCTTCGCCGGGCTCATCCGGGGTCATCGCTGCGGATCCTGGGGCAATGGATTCGGGGTAGGCTCTTCGGGCGTGGATGAGTTGGGCGGCGGCTGGATTGATTGGGCCGGAAGACGGCGCAGGCGCTGGAGATCCTCGCGCACGGACTGCAGGGTTTTCAGGTCCGGATTATCGTGCAGTTGCTGGCGCAGTTCACTGATTTTCAGCTCCCGCTCCAATTCCTGCTGCGCGACATGGGCCAGACCGCGGATCCGGCGCACCCAGAGGCCCACCTGACGCGCAGCGCCAGGCAGACGCTCCGGTCCCAGCACCACCAGGGCGATCACAAAAACCAGAACCAGCTCCCAGAAGCCGATATCGAACATGCCGGCATCTCTCCCCGGAAATCCCCGGGCTGCGGTGACATCCCGCCCCAGGGGTAGCGGGATACGGTTGGGGGATCAGCCCGGCCGGGATTCGTCGCGGGCCGGTTCGACCGGTGCGCTGGCCGTCGGGGTCGACCCGGGCAGGACCTCGGGGGCTTTGGCCGTCGGCTTGGTGCTGTCGCCATCGGACATGGCCGAGCGGAAATTCTTGATGGCCTCGCCGACATCGGCGCCCATGCTGCCCAGGCGCCTGGTGCCGAATATCAGCACCACGATGACCAGTAGAATCAAAAGTTGCCAAATGCTTATGCCGCCGAACATCGCTACGCTCCTTCCGCCGGGCTCAAGGGCCGCGCGCGGCTTTTTCAGTAAGCCCTGAGACTCCATGACGGCGGGCGAGTTCGGCCCACACGGCATCGGGATCCAGGTCCAGGTGAACCAACAGCACCAGGCTGTGGAACCACAGGTCCGCCACTTCCCGGATCAGGGCATCGGGCACCCCGTCCTTGGCGGCCATGACCGTTTCGGTCGCCTCCTCGCCAATTTTTTTGAGTATGGCATCCAGCCCCTTGGCATAGAGCTGCGCCACATAGGAGGTCTGCGGGTCCGCGCCGCGCCGCTCCTGGAGCGTGGCGACCAGAGCGCGGTAGCTCGCGAGGGCAGCTTCAGGCGCCATAGATATCCTCCGGATCCTTCATCACCGGATCAACCGTTTCCCAGCCATTGGCTGGCTCCCAACGGCGAAAGAAGCAACTGCAGCGTCCAGTATGGCACGCGATGCCGCCCACTTGTGTGACTCTCAGCAGCACGGCATCACCGTCGCAATCGAGTCGTACTTCGCGCACCTGCTGGCTGTGGCCGGAGGTTTCTCCCTTGCGCCACAGGGCGCTGCGCGACCGTGACCAATAGACGGCGCGGCCACTGGCCAGGGTTTCCGCCAGAGCGGCCCGATTCATCCAGGCCAGCATCAGCACCTGGCCACTGTCCGCGTCCTGGGCAATGGCCGGTACCAAGCCGTCGGCGTTCCAGCACACGCTGTCCAAGTCGGGCGCAGTCATGGTTCAACCTGCGATGGATCCAGGCGCATTTCCAGCCCGGCGGCGGCCAAGAAAGCCTTGGCTTCGGGGATGGTGTGGGTGCCAAAGTGGAAAATGCTGGCCGCCAGCACGGCATCGGCATGGCCCACCAGCAAGCCATCGCGCAAGTGGTCCAGCTTGCCCACGCCGCCGGAGGCGATGATCGGCACCTCGACCCGCGCGGCGATGGCGCGGTTGAGTTCGTTGTCAAATCCCAGGCCGGTGCCGTCGCGATCCATGCTGGTCACCAGCAGTTCCCCGGCCCCGTCGCGGGCCATGCGCTCGGCCCAGTCCAGTGCATCCAGTCCGGTGGGGCGGCGTCCGCCGTGGGTGTGGATTTCCCAGCGCGGGGCGGCATCCGTTCCCGGTACGCGGCGGGCATCGATGGCCACCACAATGCACTGGGAACCGAAGTGATCGGCGGCTTCCGCGATGAATGCCGGTCGGGCCACTGCCGCACTGTTGATCGAAATCTTGTCGGCACCGGCGTTGAGCAGGCGCCGCACATCGGCGCAATCGCGCACACCGCCGCCAACGGTCAACGGGATGAACACCTGAGCGGCGACGGCCTCCACCAGATGCAGCAGGGTATCCCGTTCCTGGTGGCTGGCGGTGATGTCGAGGAAAGCGAGTTCGTCCGCTCCCTGTTCGTCATAGCGCCGGGCGATTTCCACTGGATCACCGGCATCGCGCAGGCCTTCGAAGCGCACGCCTTTGACCACCCGTCCACCGTCGACGTCCAGGCAAGGGATGAGGCGCTTGGCAAGAG
>JBATEM010000320.1:0-1953 GCA_049664005.1 Candidatus Macondimonas sp. | reverse complement strand
AGGCAATGCCGCAGGATGGCCTGGCGGGCGTGAGGGCGCATGCGCGCCATGGCCGGTGCGGCCTGGACGGCGCCGGCGATGGCGGCTTCCATCAGGGCCGCATCTGCCCGACTCACCTCCCACCGGGTTGAGCCGTGATATTTGTCGCGTACGGGGAGGCGATCATCGGTCTGGACGGGGCGATTGGCCACATAGCAAGGCAACACGGGGATCGACATGGCGGGTCTCCTGGCAGACAAGGGGAATGGGGAAACAGCAATGTGGCGTGAGGCGCTTCCCTTCAGGAAGACCGTTGCGGCGTCCGGGCGTTCCCAGAGACGGAACTTGCTATTGGCTGGCTTGTACGCTGGTGCATGGGCCCTGTTGGCAGGGACGGCATGGGGCGCGGCGCCCGGTGAGGCGTTGCCACGCCTGACCTTGGCCGTGAATGGCGTGCCCATTCAGGTGGAAGTCGCCCGCACAGCCCGCGCTCGGGAGCGCGGTTTGGCGGGACGCATGGCCTTGGCGGCGGATGCGGGAATGCTGTTTGTCTTCAGGCGTCCCGGGCGTCCCTGCTTCTGGATGAAGGATACACTCCTCCCCCTGAGCCTGGCTTTCCTCAATGAGCGGGGGATGATCGTGCAACAGGAAGAACTGCTGCCGGGGGACGAGCGTGCCGTCTGTGCCCGGCAGCCGGTGCGATTTGCCTTGGAGGTGGCGCGCAACGGCCCGCCGGCGCAGCAGTTGCGATTGGGTCGCCCCATCGTGGGATTGCCGCAACTGCCCCGCCTACCTGCCGAGCCCTCCCGGTTCGGGGAACCGGGTTAAGCCGTCAGCGCGCCATACACCCCCAGTGTCAACGCGGTGCAGCCCAGGACGGCTACCAGCCCATGCCCGAGAATCATCGCCTTGGGCGCGCCATCCCCGATGAATCGGCTATATACCGTTAGGCTGCAGCCCCCTAGGGCGGCCAGAACATAGAGCCCAAAAGCCACCCACAGGGACGTGGTCCCCAAGCTACTGGCCGCGAAATAGAGAATGACCAATCCCAACACCCCCCCAGCGCCATGCCCCATCGCCAGGGCAAGGGGCACATCGTCTTCCTGGAAGTGCCGATAGGCCAGCAACAGGCCACCCAGAAACACGATCACAAAGATAACAAAGGCCAGATAGAGCATGGGTTCCTCCTTGTTTGCAAGACGCTCTTCACAGCATGGATGATGGGAAGAAAATTTGCCGCGATTTATGCCGAACGCTTGATCTGCGTCAAGTCGTCGCAGCGCCCAGGAAGCGCCGTACCAGGGTCAGCAGCGCCGGCAAGTTATCCACCACCGCGTCGGGGCGGTGGGGATGGCGGACGGTTCCGGGAAAGATCTTGTCGATCCAGGCCGCATCCCAATGGGCGCCGTTGTAGAAAATCGAGGTGACCCGCGCCTCCTTGGCGGCGACGACGTCAGTGGTGCTGTCGCCCACATACCAGCATGCCGGCGAGGGCGAGGCGCCGAGCTTGTCCAGTGCCTTCAGGATCAGATCCGGCGCCGGCTTGCGATTCGGCACATCATCGCCGCACACCATGGTTTCGAACAGATCGGCCCAGCCCGTGCCATCCACCACGGCGATTTCATGGCTCATGAATTCGCGGCTGCGATTGGAGATGACGCCGAGGGTGATGCCCATGCTGCTCAGGGTTTCGAGGTTTTCCCGCATGGCTGGCTCCATGGGATGTACATCCCCGTAGTGATTGCGGTAACAACGGTCGAAGGCCCGATGCGCCAGGCGCTTGGCGTCCTCGTCCGGCCCGAACAGCAGCTCGAAGATGTCGGTGCGGGAAATCTTGCGGGCGGCCTTGATCTTGGGGTGCAGGCGACGATAGCGGCGCACGTAGCTCACCAGCTTGGCGTCCTCCACCGTTTTGGACTGACTGGGTTTGAGCAGCCGGTCCAGCAGGCCCAGTTCCTCGAGATGGGGCAGGAC
>JBATEM010000319.1:0-3905 GCA_049664005.1 Candidatus Macondimonas sp. | reverse complement strand
GTGCTGCGCGATGGCGATCGGCTGCGGGATGAAGCGGGTGAGGTCATCCGCGTGCGGGCGGCGGATGAGACCGTATCCACCGCCCGCACGCAAGATCCCCGGTTGCTGGCGCGGATCTGTTATCACTTGGGCAACCGCCATGTGCCACTGCAGATCGGCGCGGACTGGCTGCGCTACCGGCATGATCATGTACTGGACGGCATGGTGGCCGCGCTGGGGCTGCCGGTGGCGTGTGAACAGGCGCCGTTCGAGCCGGAAAGCGGCGCTTACTTTGGCGGCGGACATACCCACGCAACCCATCCGCATGACCCCGAATTCCTGCCCGGATCGCCCCACGATGCCCCCTGATCTGGACGAGCTCGGCCTGCTGCGCCTGTTGCAATTGACCAGCCCCAGCCTGCCGATCGGCGCCTTTGCCTGGTCGCAGGGGCTGGAAGCGGCGGTGCAGGCCGGCTGGATCGGCAACGAAGCCCAGGCGACGGATTGGCTCACGGCCGTTCTGGATCACGCGCTCGCCCGATCGGACGTGCCTGTACTGCTGCGTCTGCATGAGGCCATAACGACGCAACATATTGATGTTGCCGCGCAATGGAATCGCTGGTTGCTGGCTTGCCGCGAAACCCGCGAACTGCTGCAGGAAGACACCCACATCGGCGCCGCCCTGTTGCGACTGCTGCTCGATCTGGACGCGCCAGTAGCACAGAGCTGGCAGGCGGCCCAAGGCAGGAGGCCGCTCAGTTATGCCGCAGCCTTCGCGCTGGCGACGGTGCATGCGGACTTGCCGGCGCGCATGACCGCCCTGGGTTACCTATGGGCCTGGAGCGAGAATCAGGCCGCCGCCCTCATCAAGCTCGGTGTGCTGGGCCAGACCGGCGCACAACGCCTCCTCAACAGGCTGCACCCAGCGATCCGCGCCGCGCTGGACTTGGGGTTGAGCCTGGAAGATGACGAGCTTGGCATGGCCTTGCCGGGATTGGCGCTGGCCAGCGCCCACCACGAGATCCAACACAGCCGGCTGTTCCGCTCCTAGCGGGCGCTGAGCTTTCGTTTCCCCCTGTGACGCCGAATCATTCATCAAACGCTGCCACGCCGGACTTGAAGACCTGCTCGATGCAGCGGCGGGCCTCGTCGCTGACCAGGATGGCGCGCATGGCGCCGGGATAGAGTCGCCCCTGCGCCCGCACAGCGGTGAAAGCCAGACCATCGCGATCGGGATGCAACACGCAAAAATCAACGCCTTCCCGCAACGGCAAGGACTTGAAGGCCCGGAAAGCGCTGCCCTTGGGTTGGCCCAAGGCCGCGTCGATTTCCCGCAGGCTGTGGGCCAGGGCGGGATCCAAGGGAAAGTCGGCCGAGGCGTCCATCCGTGTAATGAATCGAATCAGGCGTCAGCGGCCGGCCGTGCCGCCCAACTCCTTCGCCATCCGCTCCAGTTGATCCATGTCCATTTGACCAACGCCGGGAATATCGATGGTGTTCCTGGCCTGTGCCGGACAGGCCCCCAGCCATTGCCCGGTAATCAGTGTGGTGCCTGTCACCCGGCCATTTTCCAGGGTTTCAAGCTGCGATTCGAAAGCGTTTTCGCTCAACCGGCGACCCTGACCGCGCACGTGAACCTGTTGACCTGGGTCGTCACAAACATATTCAAAGCGCATTTCCTGACCCTTGATGTGCTGTGAGAGCGCTTTGCACTCCTTGGGGATCTCGGGACTGGCGAGCGTTTTCTCGGCCTGGGTGGCGGTTTCCTCATCCACACAGGTGCGGATGACCGGCATGGCCTTGCCGTTGTGTTGGGTTTTCATTTCCCACTGGCCGGGTTGGGTGGCGAACGGGGAGACTTCGGCGGCGCCAACCGGCAGGGCCGTGAGGCCAGTCAGGACAAGCAAGCACAAAGGGCGCATGGCGTAACACTCCGGCTGGATCGAGGGCTTTGAGAACGCGGGCATTCTGGCTCAATCGGCTGAGGACGACCAGCGGAAATCGCGCTGGCGGGACGATTCAGGAGGGAACGGCAGCGCGGTGCACGGGATCGCCGGAGGGCGGCGGCTCCATGCGAACGCAATTACGCCCGGCTCCCTTGGCGCGATAAAGTGCCCGATCGGCCCGGCCAAGCGCGGTTTCGATGGACTCGCCGGGGGCGTATTCGGTGACGCCGATGGAGGCGGTGAGGGGAAGCTTATGAGGCATGTGTTCGGCGCTATTGCGCTCAATCTGTTGCCGCAGCCGTTCCGCGGTCTCCACCGCGCCCATCAGCGTCGTCTCGCTCAGCAGCACCAGGAACTCCTCGCCGCCGTAGCGGCCCAGGATATCCCCCACCCGCACCTGCTCGTGCAGAATCTCGGCGACCACCCGCAGCGCCTGATCGCCCGCCAGATGGCCATGGGTGTCGTTGATGCGCTTGAAATAATCCAGGTCCAGCATGCACAGACTGAAGCGATACTGACCCCGATCCGCGATGGCCTTCTGGTGCATCAACAGGTCCATGAGATGGCGCCGGTTGAAAATCTGGGTCAGATCGTCGCGGATGGCAATCTGGCGAATCTGTTCCAGTGCCTGTTCGAGGCGGCGGTTGCCCTCGACCAATCGCCGTCGCAGCGTACCGATGTGTCCCCCCAATACCGCGAACCAGGGCAACAGCCCGCTGATCACGGCCAACTGGGCGAACAGATCGAGGAAGGAAACCGTCTCGGGGTGGCGCAGCTTGAGCAGCACGGCCATGAGCGTGAAGCAGGCGACGGTATAGGCACTGATGCCGAGCAACTGGCGGGTGTTGAGGTGGAACAGACCGAAGGTCATGACCGCCAGATAGAAAATGGACAGCAGGCCGCGATAGGGGCCGGCGAAATAGATCAAATAGGTAATGAGCGCGATGCCGAAGGCCATCTGTGGAATGGTCAGGCTGGGATCACGGAAGCGCAGGTTTCTGCCGCTGCGCAACAGGACGTAAAAACCGAGATTGGCGACCACCACCAAGGCCACGAAAACGGCTGCCACCGCCGGCGTCAGCGGGATTTCACTGCTCCCCAACACGCTCACCGCCAGCAGCAACACGCCGCCAACGAGATAGGAGAAGGCGGCCAGCGAAAAACGCTGGATGCGCAGGCGTTGGGCTTTTTGTTCGACCGGATCGTTCGGGGTCATGACAAGCGCCGCCTCCATGCGACGCCGAGGACGGCAACAGCCGGGAAAATTCCTGTGCTAACTTTAGCATCAGATTCCCCCAATCGCTCACTGGATGCATGCCATGATCGCCTTTGAACTCAATGGTGAGCCGGTCGAAGTGGCCGCAGATCCTCAGATGCCGCTACTCTGGGCCTTGCGTGAAAACCTGGGGCTCACCGGCACCAAGTTCGGCTGCGGCATGGCCCTGTGCGGGGCTTGTACCGTGCATCTGAACGGCGCGCCGATTCGGTCCTGTGTCACACCAGTGGCCGCCGCTCAAGGACAGCGAATCACCACCATTGAAGGACTGGCCGGAGACACGCTGCATCCTGTCCAGCGCGCCTGGCTGGAACTGGATGTGCCGCAGTGCGGATATTGCCAATCGGGGCAGATCATGTCGGCTGCCGCGCTCTTGGCGGGCCATTCCAACCCCACCGATGCCGACATCGACAGCGCCATGGCCGGCAACATCTGCCGCTGCGGTACTTACGATCGCATCCGCCAGGCCATCCACCGCGCCGCTGCATTGATGCGGGAGGGCTGATCGATGACCCTGAAGTTCAATCCCGGTCGGCGCCATTTTCTGCAACTGACGGCTGCGGGCGGCGGCGCCCTGGTGCTGGGCCTGCAACTCACCGGCTGCACGCCGACGGTGGGCCCGGATGCGGCGGGCCGTTTCGCCCCCAATGCCTGGATCCGCATTGATCCTGACGGCGCGGTGACCCTGTTGGTGGCGCGCTCGG
>JBATEM010000318.1:0-1768 GCA_049664005.1 Candidatus Macondimonas sp. | reverse complement strand
GCCCTGGCCGGAGCGCTCCAGTTGCGCCAGCTCCTGATCGAGCCGGTCGAGCCCCATGCGTGCCATGAGCCGCTGCATCACGATGCCGCGCTGGGTGAACAAGGTCATCTCGCTCACGCCGACCTCGCGCACCGCCTCGCGCAGCACCGACATGAGCCCGGCCCGATCGCCGGCCAGCAGCCGCTCGACGAGCGTGGCATCCTCGCCAGGCGCATCCCCTGGGGCTTCCTCGGCGCCGGGCAAATACGCCTGATGGGCCGCATCGGCAAAGATTTCTGCCGTGAAGTAGCGGTCGAAGGTGTCGAAGAAACGGCTCTTCTCGTCCACCGTCTTGGCCAGAGTCACCCCCAGCCCTTCACGCAGCGCGTCGCGGTCGCCATAGCCGAGAAGACGCACCACCTCATGGGCCTCCAGTGCCTCGGCCACCGACACCCGCACCTCGGCCCCGCGCACCGCCTGGATGAAATCGGCCAATACCCGGTCCATCGGCTCAGCCCATCATTTCGGCGCGCGCATCATGCAGCAGGGTGGTCACTTCCTGCTCCACGCGGCGGATGTCCTCCTCGAACTTGAGGAACACGCTCAGCGTCTCGCGCACCATGCTTTCCTCCAGGGCGTTGGCATGCAGCAGGACCAGCACCTTTGCCCAATCCACCGTTTCGCTGACCGACGGATGCTTCTTGAGGTCGACGCGGCGGATCCGCTGGATGAAGGCCACCAGTTGGTCGCGCAGCGCGATCTCGATGCCCGGCACGCGCACCGCCACGATGCGCCGTTCCAGGTCGGCGTCGGGGTAGGGAATGTACAGGTGCAGGCAGCGCCGCTTGAGGGCGTCGCTCATCTCGCGGGTATTGTTGCTGGTGAGCAGCACGAACGGCCGGCGCATGGCCACAATGGTGCCGATCTCCGGTACCGTCACCTGGAAATCGGACAGGATTTCCAGCAGCAGCGCCTCGAACTCCTGGTCGGACTTGTCAACCTCGTCCACCAGCAGCACACAGCCTTCGGGCTCCTGCAGCGCCTTGAGCAGGGGGCGGGGCTCCAGGAAATGTTCGGAGAAGAACACGTCCTCATGGGCATGCAGGCGGGCGGTCGCGGCCTCCAGCGTCTGCGCGTCCCCCATCACCTCATGCAGCTTTTCCTTGAGCAACTGGATGTACAGCAACTGTTTGCCGTATTTCCATTCATAGATGGCCTTGGATTCATCCAGTCCCTCGTAGCACTGCAAGCGCACCAGCGGCTGCTCAAGGTAGCGCGCCACGGTCTTGGCCAGTTCGGTCTTGCCCACGCCCGCCGGTCCCTCGACCAGGATGGGGCGGCCCAAGTGCTCGGCCACGAAGAGGCAGGTGGCGATGCGGCGACTGCAGATGTAATCCATCGCCGCGAAATCGCGCATGATGGCATCGACACTGGCAAAACGTTCGGAATCCACGGGTTCACACTCCCTGTGTGCTGGTTTGATTGATCAGGGACCGACCCAGCCGGTCATGGCCACGGGATAGTCCCCGCAGCAGGAAAAACGCCATTTGCTGCAGGGCGGCCACCGGCTCGCGCGCCACCCCGGCTTCCCTGGCCTGCGGCAGCAGCAGGTCCTGGACAGCCTTGAGCTGCCCCAGCGCGCCGGTCAATACCGTTTCGAACCGCGCGTCCGCCTCCGGATAGCGCGCCAGATGGGCCAGCGTGGCCCCGAGTGCCGCCACCGGGGCCATGGCTTCTCCCAGCCGCGCAGGGACGGCCGTCGCCGTGGTGGCGATGGCTTCCCCAAGAC
>JBATEM010000317.1:0-4699 GCA_049664005.1 Candidatus Macondimonas sp. | reverse complement strand
GCAGGGTTTCCGCTTCACGGCGCTGATCAGGCGAGCCTTCCTTGATCACTTCCTCGATCAATGTGCGCGCCCCATCCACATCATCCAGTTCCATATACTGCCGCGCCAGATCCAGACGCGTGCCATGATCATCCCGGGTACCGAAGTCTTCGATATCCAGCGTGCCGGTTCCCGGCACATCCACCATCAGTGCCTGGGCGGTCTCGTTGTCCACCATCCCCGCACGACCTTCCACCTGCCCCATCAATTCATGGGCCTCGGCCTGCTGCTCGGCCGTGCCTTCCAGCAGCGCCTGTTCCAGCTCCCGACGCGCTGCGGTGAACTCTTCCATGCCCAGATAGACCCGCGCCATGTCGAGATGCTTCTCGATGGTGTTCTCCGATTGGGTTTCTGCCTCCGGCTCAAGGTCGCCAGCGGAGAATTCAAACGGCAGATCGCCTGGATCCGTCGCTGCGGAAAGTTCAACGCCAGGCTCCGGACTCAGCGCCAAATCCGGACGCCGACCGAGAATCTCCGTTGCTGCCTCTCCATCCGCATGGGGGGCCTGCTCGTTCCGATCAGGATCCGATCCCGCCCATACAGCGTCACTGGCACCGGATGGCCCCAGATCCAAATCCAGGAAATCCCCCCCAGCCATCGAGAGTGGTGGCGCGTTCTTGAACAAGGGCTCATCGGGAAGCATCTGCTGGCCCATCATCATGCAGCGCTCCCAAGCCGAATCCGCCTGTCCCTGAGGCTCGGCCGCAAGCGCCTGGGCATGCTTGAGGAATCCTGCCTTGTCGGACGCGGCAAACAGGACCTCCAGACGCTTGAGCTTGAGATCACGCCGTTCGGGCTGACGGGTCAATGCCTGCTCCACCACCGCCAAGGCCTCATCGAACAAGCCATAGGTCAGGTTGAAATCTGCTTCGGCGAGGGGATCTTCCTGATCCACGCCCAAGGGGGTTTCAGGTGAAAATGAGCTCAGTCCGGGCTGGGTATCCGGCTCAGGCTCATGCCCGCCTCCCGAAAAGTCCTTGTCCTCAGCCCAGACGGGTTCCTGGCGATTTCCACCCGTCATATGAGGCGCCGTCGCTGTCAGCCTGTCCTCTCCATCGCTGTTAAGAACGAAATCAATTTCTTCTTCTTGCGGGTCCGCAGCCTGTCGGCGACGCCAGAACAACCAGCCCAACAGCCCGGCGGCAGCGGCCACGAGCGCCAACCACCAGGATCCCAACAATCCTGATTCACCCTCCGCTGCATCCACCGCCTGAGCCGGAGTCGGGGACTGCACTGGGTCAACCGGCACTTCCGGGGATGCCGCAGCTTGCGGCGGCAGCGCCTGCAGCGTATCGGGCTCCGCCAGGCCGGCGCTGGAGTTCGCCTCCGGAGTGGCATCGAGCGGCGTTTGCAAGGCCAAGGCCGTGGCGCTGTCCATCTGGACCAAGCCCGCGCTTTCCCCGCCCGGACCGGCACTCCCGGTTTCTGCCTGCCCCGTTGAAGTCACGCCTTGGGTGTCGGTCGCCACGTCACCCATACCCGTCCCAGCGGGAGGTGCAGCTGCAAGCTCGGCCTCATCTGGCGCCACCAGTTCCAGTCGGGGACGCGTGGGCGCAGGCAGCGCCTTGGGAGCAGCTTCAGCCTGGGTTGCGGAAGGCACCGATGGCTTCTTGGCCAGCTGGGTCGTGCGGCCCGCGCGCCAGGCTTCATTCTGCCGGCGCACTTCCACCAAGGCCGCCGCCCGGGAAATGGCGCGAATCTCATCGGCGCTGGGCATGCGCAGAATGGCGCCTGCCTTGAGGCGATTGATGTTGCCGTTGAAAGCCTGCGGATTGCGTGCATAGATGGCCAACATCATCTGGTTGATGTTCACCGCCTCGTCCGTATTGTTGCCACTGGCGATCGCCCACAAGGTGTCGCCGCGCCGGACGCGCAAGCCTGCCGATGGATCAGCTTCGGCTGTGCTTGTTTGTGTCGGCCCCACCCGGGAAGGCGTGGGCTCCGGCAAGGGGGTAATCTCCGGGGCTTGGGCAACTTCCGGCACATCGGGCGGCGCTTTCGGCTGGACCACCGGCTGGCGGGTTTCAGGAGGCCTTGCCGGCGCCATCAGCGTGGGCGGATCGATCAGCAGGGTATATTCCCGCACCAGACGGCCTTCGGCCCAACTGATCTCCACCAGGAAAGTCAGAAAAGGATCCCGGATACTGTCCCGGCTGGTCACTCGGACATAGGGCGCGCCCTCACCGATCACGAGCTGGAACTGCAAGCCCGCCTGCTCAGGTCCAAGGTCAATGCCTGCGCGTTGATAGACCTCGCTCGGCGCCAGATTGATCCGGAGCGACTTGAGTTCGGCAGCGGTCACCGCAGTCAGTGGAATCCGCGCTTCAAGCGGTTGATTGAGATACGATTTCCCTTCGATGCTTCCAACCGCCAAAGCATGCGCCAGTGCAGGCGCCAGAAGGATCAGCGCCGCCGAGACAGCCCGAGTTTTTTTTCCAATCTGCACGCGGATCTCCCCAAGGTTATCGGTCGCATACCGGCAGGTCGAGGCAGTCGACCGTTGATTTTCAGTGATCCACTATAGCCCGACCAATGACGGGGCATGAACCATCCGCGGGTACACGCTTCGAACGGAAATATCGGCGGCCGGGGAAAAACTTGAACCGAAGCCTCGCATCGGATTGGGAACCCGGTTATCCGCTCGGATCAGGCATGGTGGGCTCGCAGAATGCCGAGCATCCGCCGCAACGGTTCAGCCGCCCCCCACAGCAGCTGGTCCCCCACCGTAAACGCCGCCAAATATTCCGGCCCCAGATTGAGCTTGCGCAGCCGCCCCACCGGCACCTGCAGCTGACCGGTCACCGCGGCTGGCGTCAACTCGCGCATCGTCCGCTCGCGGTCATTGGGAATCACGCGCACCCAGTCGTTGGCGGCAGTAATCAGCGCCTCGATTTCGCCCAAGGGCAGATCCTGGCGCAGCTTGATGGTCAAGGCCTGGCTGTGGCAGCGCATGGCACCGACACGGACGCACAGTCCGTCGACGGGCACCGGCCGATCCATGCGGCCGAGGATCTTGTTGGTCTCGGCCTGGCCTTTCCACTCCTCCCGGCTTTGCCCGTTGTCCAGCGCCACATCGATCCAGGGAATCAGGCTGCCGGCCAGCGGCACCCCGAATTGAGACGTGGGGAAAACGGGATTCCGCAAGGCTTCGGTGACGCGACGGTCGATGTCCAGGATACTGCTCGCCGGATCGGCCAGATGCTCGGCCACCGCCCCGTGCAGCGCGCCCATCTGGGCCAGCAGTTCACGCATGTTCTGGGCCCCGGCCCCGGACGCGGCCTGGTAGGTCATGGCACTGACCCATTCCACTGCATCAGCGGCAAACAGGCCGCCCAAGGCCATCAGCATCAGGCTCACGGTGCAGTTGCCGCCGACAAAGTCCTTCACGCCGCGCGCAAGCGCCGCGTCGATCACCGGTCGGTTGACCGGGTCCAACACGATCACCGCATTCTCGGTCATGCGCAGGGTGGAGGCCGCATCGATCCAGTAGCCTTGCCAGCCCGCCGCGCGCAGGGCCGGATGCATGGCCTTGGTGTAGTCGCCTCCCTGGCAGCTGAGGATCACGTCCATTTCCCCCAGGGCCGCCAGGTCATGGGCATCCCGCAGCGGCGCAACCGGACCCCCTACGTCTGGGGCCGCGCCGCCCACCTGGGAGGTCGAGAAGAACACCGTCTGATGGAGGCGAGCGAAATCCCCCTCGGTTCGCATCCGCTCCATGAGCACCGAACCCACCATGCCACGCCAACCGACCAGCCCCACTCGCATCGCCATCAATTGCTCTCCTTCCTTCCGTCCTTCGTCTTCGCGTTGGCTGAGCCTAGCCCAGCGCCGCCACCACGGCATCGCCCATGGCGACCGTACCCACCGTGGCCTCATCCGGTCGCGCGATGTCCGCGGTGCGCAGCCCCTGATCCAGAACGCGGCTCACGGCAGCCTCGACCCGCTCGGCCAGATCGGCTCGGCCCAGGCTGTAGCGCAACATCATCCCCAAGGACAAAATCGTCGCCAACGGATTGGCCACGCCCCGGCCGGCGATATCGGGGGCCGAGCCATGGATCGGCTCATAGAGGCCCTTGCCGTCGGCGTTCAGGGAGGCGGACGGCAGCATACCGATCGAGCCGGTGAGCATGGACGCCTCATCGGAAAGAATGTCGCCGAACAGATTGCCCGTCACCATCACGTCGAACTGCTTGGGATTGCGCACCAACTGCATGGCCGCATTGTCCACCAGCATATGGCTCAAGGCGACGTCCGGGTACTCGGCCGCCACCTCGCACACCACATCGCGCCACAGCTGCGTGGTCTCCAGCACGTTCATCTTGTCCACCGAACACAGCCGGCCCTGACGTTTTTGCGCGGCCTGGAAGGCGACATGGGCGATGCGGCGGATTTCCGACTCGCTGTAGATCATGGTGTTGATGCCCACGCGCTCGCCGTCACGAGTCTCGATGCCGCGTGGCTCGCCGAAGTACACATCGCCGGTCAGCTCGCGCACGATCAGGATGTCCAGACCCGCCACCACTTCGGGCTTCAGGCTCGATGCGTCAGCAAGCTGGGGGAACACCACCGCCGGGCGCAGATTGGCAAACAGATTGAGATCCTTGCGGATGGCGAGCAGGCCCCGCTCGGGGCGCTGCGGCCGCGGCAGACTGTCGTAGCG
>JBATEM010000316.1:0-5066 GCA_049664005.1 Candidatus Macondimonas sp. | reverse complement strand
GATGCGCTACGGGCCGAGCAGGTGGGTGCGCGGATGCCGCGCCTGGAGGCCTCCTGATGCGGCTTATTGTGCTGGATACCGAAACCACCGGACTCGAGGTCAGTGAAGGCCATCGCATCATCGAAATCGGCTGCATCGAGCTGATCAACCGCCAACTCACGGGGCGCTCCTTTCATCGCTACCTCAACCCTGATCGGGCCATTGATGCCGGTGCGGCGGAGGTTCATGGAATCACCCTCGAACAGCTCGCCGACGCCCCCCGCTTCAGCGAAATTGCCGAGGAGTTGCGGGCATTTCTGGGGGAAGCCCAACTCATCATCCACAATGCCGCCTTCGACCTGGGGTTTCTGAACGCCGAGTTGGCGCGGTGCGGCATTGCGGGGAAAACCCTGCAACAGCGTCATGTCGTGATCGATACGCTGCACCTCGCCCGGCAACGTCATCCCGGGCAGCGCAACAATCTCGATGCCCTGTGCAAGCGCTATCACATCGACAACAGTCAGCGCCAATTGCATGGCGCTCTGTTGGACGCCCAGATCCTGGCCGATGTCTATCTGGCCATGACCGGCGGCCAGGTGACCTTGTCGCTCGAAGGTCAGGCGGCGTCTGCGGAAACATCTTTCGGTACAGAGGCACTGTCGTATCTAAAGCGACTTGAGGGCGGCCAATGGATCGTGGTCCGGCCGGATGCAGAGGAGCAAGCACTGCATGAACGCATGCTGACCGATCTGGACAAAGCCAGCGGTGGCCGCTGCCTGTGGCGAGCCCTGGACGGCGCAGAAATCGTCTACACGAAATAGAGTAGCAAATATCCCGCCAGCGCAATCGCCACCCATAGCGCCATGCTGCCGGTTTGCCATTGTCGCACGAGGACCGATTGCTCACCTTCATCTTGAGCGAGGCGGTCGGTCATGGCTTGTGTGAGGCGCCCGAGACTGGCCTGGGCACGTTTGCGCCGTTCGGCAAGGCGTTGTTGCAAGCGGAACCAGAGCCCTGGAACCGCCCGCTGTAGCTGATCGATATCCCACACGTTGTTCACCAATTGCGGCAGCAGCCGCCAGCGCAAGGCGAGCACAAAGACGATCGCAGTAAACGACAAGACCAGCAATTGCTCCACCACATGCGCGGGGGTGAAGAGGGTGTATTCCACCGCATGGGGCAAGGCGTGATACAGCAGTTGGGGGCGGCAGCCCAGCACCAGCAGGCCCAGCGTGGTGAGGAACATGGCCTGGCGCATTCCCCGAGGCGCATCCGCCACCTGCCGGTTCGAGGTCGGGCCGAGAAAGGCGAAGTAGATCACCTTGAGCCCGGCCATGAAGAAGATGCCGATCGACCCCAGCATCAGCAGCCACCACAGATCCGCCCGATGGGCTTCATGGGCAGCAGCGAGGATCAACGACTTGCTGGCAAATCCCGCGAACAGCGGCGCTGCCATCCCCAAAGTCCCCAGCAGGCAGAAAGCGAAAGTCCAGGGCATTTGCCAGCCCAGCCCGCCCAATGCGCTGGCGCGGGTGGTCCCGGTGCGCAGCAGGATCACACCCAGCGCCATGAAGAGCAGGCCGCTGTACAAGACATGACTGATGGCGTGGGCGACCGCCGCACTCTGGGCCAGGGGCGTGCCGATGCCCAAGACCATCACCATGAAACCCAGTTGATTGATGAGTCCGTAAACCAAGGTCCGGCGCAGGTCATCCTCGCGCAGGCCCAGGACCAGCGTGAACAGAATCATCACCGCGCCCACCGGGATCAGTAGCGCCGTGCCGGTGAACCCCCTCGCCAGGGCATAGATCGCAAGCTTGGTGGTAAAGGCGCTCAGGAACACCGTGCCGGCGGGGGAGGCGGCCGGATAGGCTTCCACGACCCAGCCATGCAGCAGGGGAAAGGCGGCCTTGATCGCGAACGCCGCCAGGATCCAGGTGTTTCCAGCATTGCCCAGGGACAAGGCATCAAAGCTCAGCGCGCCGCCGCCCTGCAGGTGCAGAATCACCCCGCCCAGCAGAAGGACCCCCGAGAGCACTTGGACCACCAGATAGCGCAGCGCCACCCCATCGTCCGGACGCGCGCCGTACGGGATGAGCAAAAGGGTCGAGGCGAGCGCCGTGAGTTCCCAATACAGGAAAAAGCTCAGCAGATCGCCGGCACAGACTGCCCCGATGGCCGCGCCCGCGTAGATGAGTCCCGCTGCGACTTCGCGACGATGGGGCCGACTGCGCAGATACACACTGCTCACCAGCGCCGCAAAACCAAACAGCCAGGCAAACGGCCAGGCGAGCGCATCCAGACGAGCCAAGACCAGTTTCTGGTCGAGCATTGTGAGCACGCCAAAGGCCCCGGTATCGAAGCGCTCCAGATGAATCAGCGCAAGCAGGGCCGGCAGGGGCAGCAGCCAGGCCCGCAACCGAACCGGGAACAGGGCCAGCGCCAGACCGCCCAGAATCAGCGGCCAGCCGGGTGGCAGATGCCAGGGCAGGGTTTCAAGACTCATTGCAGGTGTTCTCCGTCACAACAGCATTGTTACGGGCTATTTGCCCTGCACGATCATGACCGTACCGGTTGTGATCATGATGCATGCGGCCAAAACGCTTGATCGTTCGCCGATCCGACTCTCGAGCATCAAACGCGTCCGGGCTGCGGCATACACGTAACCCAGCTTGACGCCGCCAACGACGACGGTTGAAAGCAACGCAACAAACCCGATATCAAAGGGGGTCAATGCCGCCAAATCAAGGAAGGCCGGGAAGAAACCGAGATAGAACAGCAGGGCTTTCTGATCACTGATGGTGATGAGAAACCCGGTCATGAAAAAGTTCATCAGTGATGGCCGCATCGTGGGGGCCCACTTCATTTCCTTTCTTCTTGATCTCCAGAGGGAGACGCCAAGCCAGATCAGGTAGAGTCCGCCGGCGTACTTCAAAAGAAAAAAAAGATCTCCGAAGTTTTCAGCAAGAAGCGCCAGACCGAATATCGCGAAAAAAATGAAAACCAGGTCTCCCATCACGATGCCGAGCGTCGTAAACGCGCCTGGCACGAATCCGCCACTCGTGGCATTTGCTGTTACAGCGAAAACACTCATGCTGGGCGTTAGCGCGAGCAGCGCCATGGCGCCAAACAGCGCGGCGATGGTGACAAGATCAAGCGTGAATTCCATGGGATTAAGGCTTTCCTTGGGATCGCAGTGCGCTCGCGTCGAGGGGCAGGGAAATCTCAACGGTTTGTCGCGGAGCCTGGGTCGATTAGCACTTGAAACGGGCGGCGTTGTGCTGCTTTTAAGCTGCGCTCAAGGGCCCTCCATCAAAGGCCCCTTGCCCAGCGGGCGCAACAAATCGAGGACGGGATCGGGCCAGAAGAACAGCGCAATGCTGGCCAATGCCGTGAAGCAGAGCGGCAGCAGGCAGGCCCATGGGGCTTCCGCGATTCCGCTGGGCGCGCCGGTCGGCAGGGGGCGGAAAAAGGCGCGGCCCACGACGGGCATCAGGTAGGCGATGTTGAGCAGGGTGCTGAGCATCAGGGCGGCGAGCAGTAGCGGCTGGTGGATCTCGGCCGTGGCGTTGGCCAGCAGCCACTTGCTCCAGGTCCCACCCCCCGGTGGCAGGCCGATCACGCTCACCGCCGCGAGGGCGAATGCGGCGAATGTGATGGGCATGCGCCGCCCCAGTCCATCGAGTTCACTGACCCGGCTCTTGTGGCTGGCGACCAGAATGGCACCGGCGCAGAAAAACAGGGTGATCTTGCCGAAGGCGTGCATGACGATGTGCAGCCCGCCACCCATGAAGCCGGTGGCCGTGGCCGTGGCGGCGCCCAGCACGATGTAGGCCAGTTGGCTGACGGTGGAATAGGCCAGCCGGGCCTTGAGATTGTCCTGGTTCAGCGCGATGAGCGAGGCCATGATGAGCGTAAAGCCGGCTACATAGGCCATCCACAAACTGGCGCCGGTCTGCTGCAGGAAATCCAGGCCGAAAATGTAGTAGGTGACCTTGAGCACCGTGAATACACCGGCCTTGACCACCGCCACCGCATGCAGCAGGGCGCTCACCGGTGTGGGCGCCACCATGGCGCCGGGCAGCCAGCGGTGAAACGGCATCAGTGCCGCCTTGCCGATGCCGAACAGGAACAGGGCGTATAGCAGCGGCGCAGCGGCGGGGGGCAGCCGGCCCGTCAGGATGCCGCCTGATTTGAATTCCAGCGTTCCTGCCGCCAACTGGGTCCAGATCAGGGCGGGAAGCAGCAATCCGATCGAGGTGCCCATCAGCAGGAACAGGTAGGTGCGCGCGCCGCGCCGGGCCGCTTCGGTACCGGCGTGGGCCACCAGAGGATAGGTGGATAGTGTCAGCAGTTCGTAAAAAATGAACAGGGTGAAGAGATTGCCGGCAAAGGCGATGCCCATGGCGCTGGCCAGCGCCAGGGGGAAGCAGGCGAAAAATCGCGTCTGATGGGGCGCGTGGTGGTTGCGCATATAGCCGATGGCATACAGCGCAGTCGGAATCCACAGCATGGCGGCCACCAGAGCGAACAGCACGCCCAGGGGCTCGGCCGAGAAGGCCAGGGTCATGCCGGGCAGCACTTCCAGCAGATGCAGCGCGGGGCGAGCGCCGGCCTGTACCGCTGGCAACACCTGGAGCACGGTGCCCAGCAATCCGACCGCCGTCAGCAGTGTCACCGCTTCCCGCAGATTCGGCCAGCGCCCGGTCAACGCAATCAGCAGCGAGGCGACAGGCGGGGCAAAGATGGCCAGCATCATGGCCAGTTCAGGAGTCACGGCGCGCCCTCCAGCAAGGCCCGCATCGCCTGTCCGGCGAGGCCCACGGTGAGGCGGCTATCGATGCCGAAATACAGGTTGGCCGCCACCAGCGTCCAGGTCGGCGCCAGCATGGACCACGGCGCATCCCGCACTGCCTCGCGGTCGGTTGGGGCCGGCCGCAAGTAGAGCTGTTCCACCACCCGCCAGACATAGCCCAGGGCCAGCAGCGATCCCACCACGATGATCAACGCCAATAGCCACTGGTCCTGCTCCAGGGTGGCGCGCAGCAAGTACCACTTGCTGATGAATCCCGCAGTGAGCGGTACGC
>JBATEM010000315.1:0-2299 GCA_049664005.1 Candidatus Macondimonas sp. | reverse complement strand
TGAGCTGCCCATCAATGGCTTCCAGCTCCGGCCAGTCGGGATGGAAACGCAGCACACCTTCCTCGATGCCGGCGATGACCTTGAATTTACCGCCGCCATCCCGGAATGGAAATCGCCCCAAATCTCCGCGCAGCACCAATTGGCCATCGCGAATGCGGCCATCCTGAACGGAAGCCTTCAACCAGTTTGCGGTTGCGGGCGGCAAATGCCGACGCGGTAAATAGCGGTCAAGGACGGCGGCATTGCCATCCTGGAACGCCACCTGCAGATCCATCAACGGCCGCTGCCCCGGTCGCCACACCATGGCCAGACTGCCCTGAGCCTTCAGATCCGGATGGCGGATACCGATCCGCGGCGCCGTGAACTGCCAGTCCTCGCCCTTGTGCTCCCATCGCAACTCGGACTCGAGCGCACCAGCCGGCCAGGATTGCGCAAATAACTCGGGGTCCCGGAACGCCACGGCCTCACCGCCAGCCGTCAACCAGCCCCCACGCTCAGTCGCCTGCACTGCGCCGTTCAGACCCGACATCCCCGGTATCGCGCCCACGGGCGACCAGCCCAGATCTTGAAATTTAGCGGCGACATGGAGCGGTCCCGGGGTTTCATCAGAACCCTGTTCCATGGAGAACGTCAGGTCCCGAATATCGCCATGAAGCTGATTGGTCTCCCATGCGCGCATTTGCCCACTTGCCAATTCGTGGCGCCAGCTTGTAGGCAGGGCAATCCAGAGACGCTGCACATCCTGCAAACGCAAGGCCGTCAAACCGCCGGCCCACTCCCCGGCCTGCGCGGCCGATGCGCGCCGGAAATGCAGGCTGCCCTGGCTGGTGGGCCAGGATGTGCTGTCGATTGCGACCCGCAGATCCTTGATGGCCAGCGTCCAATCCGCCGCCTGCCCTTTCCAGGTAAATTGCCCGGTCAGGCGCTTGAGATGGCTTTCGGCATGACGTTCCACAGCCGGCAGAACCAACCCCCGCACATCCGTGACCAGACGAAATTGACTGTCCCCATGGGGATCCCAGCGCCCGTCGAAGTCCAGACTCAGGCGCGAACGGCGCAAGTCCAGCCAGCGCCCCACCCAGGGTTCGAGATAATCGCTGGGAGAGGCTTGCGCCAGTGTGGCCCGCAACTGCAGCACCCAGTTCTGGGGGTCCGCCAGAGGGCCATGCGCATCCAGGGCAAGTGAGAAGTTTTCCCCCAACATGGCCGCTGAACGGCTGCTCACCTCCACCCGGTGACGCTCTCCCGCACTGGCCAGTCGCACGTCCACCCCGGTAAAGCGCTGCAACGGGATTTCCCGACCCGTCATGGTCAGGCTGACCGTGGCATCACGCAGGGTGAGTTCCCCCAGCCGTTCCAGCACGGGAATGGCGGTTTTCCAGGCCGGGCCGACATCCTGCCCCTGCCCCCCCAACGGGATGCCCTGGATCAACCATTGCCCATCCAGGCGCCGCTCCACCTGAAGATCGGCCTGACGGACTTCCACCCGGCTCGGCATGGCCGCGCGGCCATGCAGCAGAGCGAGAAAACCGAAGCCCACCCGCACCTCGTGAAGTGAGATCGGCGTTTGCTGGTCGATGGCACGCACCGTGATGCCGCCCAATACGACTTCCGGTCCTCGCCAGGCCCAATGCAGGCTCAGCTGCTCCAGGGTCACCGCAACCCCGAGGCTCTCATCAAGCCAGCGCACCACCTCGGCACGATGATTGGGTACTGCGCGCTGCAACCAGATGGCGCCCGTGGCGATCCCCGCAACGGCCAGCAGCAGCGCCATACACAACACTACCGCCCCGCGCCAGAGACGCCATCGGCTTGGACCCATCATTCGCCCTGCCAACGCAGGCTGTTCACAGCATCACCACGTCGAACTGCTCGTTGTGATAGACACTCTGTCGCTGCAGGCGAATGGGCCGCCCGAGATGCTGTTCCAGTTCCGCCAGATGGGCGGTCTTGTCTTCCAGTAATCGGTCCACCACCGCATCGGACGCCAGCACCAGCAGCTCGCTGGTGTCGAACTGGCGCGCCGCCCGCAGGATTTCTCGCAGGATTTCAAAGCACACCGTCTCCACCGACTTCACATAGCCGCGCCCGTTGCACGTGGGGCAGGGGTCGCACAGGATATGCCCTAGGCTCTCGCGGATGCGTTTGCGTGTCATCTCCACCAGACCCAGGGGGGATACCCCGGAAATCTTGGTGCGCGCCGGATCGCGTTCCAGGCTTTTTTCGAGCGCCCGCACCACCTGGATCCGATGTGCCGGATCCTCCATGTCGATGAAGTCGATGATGATGATGCCCCCGA
>JBATEM010000314.1:0-3419 GCA_049664005.1 Candidatus Macondimonas sp. | reverse complement strand
TGGCCATGGGCCTGTTTGCGGATCTGGACGTCTCGGTCATCGACGCCTTGCCGCCGGGGCGGGCGGGCGTACGCACGGTGGTGTTGCCGGCCCGTCGGCGCGACGAGGTGGCGGAACGGGTGCGCACGGCCTGCCGCATGGGCGCCCAGGTGTATTGGGTCTGTCCCTTGATCGAGGATTCGGAGCAAGCGCAGGGGGAAGCAGCGGAGGCGCTGTTCGTGCGCCTGGGCGCGGCGTTTCCTGACCTGCGCCTGGGATTGGTCCATGGCCGACTCGGTAGTGCGCAGCGCGAAGCCGCCATGACGGCATTTGCCCAAGGCGCGCTGGATGTGCTGGTGGCCACCACGGTGATCGAGGTAGGGGTGGATGTGCCCAAGGCCACAGTGATGGTGGTGGAGAACGCCGAGCGCTTCGGTTTGGCTCAGTTGCACCAGTTGCGCGGCCGGGTGGGGCGGGGGGCAGCGCCGGGGAGTTGCGTGCTGCTGTATGAGGGGCCGTTGTCGCCGACGGCGCGCGCGCGCCTGGAGACCTTGCGCGAGGTTCAGGACGGCTTCGAGATTGCCCGCCGGGATCTGGAGCTGCGCGGGGCCGGGGAGTGGCTGGGCACCCGGCAGACCGGGGAGCGGCGCTGGCGCGTGGCCGATCCAGTGGCCGACGCTGATCTGATGGCCCAGGCCCAGATCGAAGCGGATCGGTTGTTGGCGGAGGATCCGGCGTTGGCCGAGCGCTTGATTGGCCGCTGGCAACAGGAGGCGGACCGCTATGCCGGGGCCTGATGGACGCGTTCCCTTGCGTGGGCGCATGGACACCGTGCGCTGGCAGGCGCTGGCCGCCGGTCGCGTGCGCCTGCCCCGGATCTGGCATGCGGCGCTGTTGGAAACCGGTTCCCTGACGGCCCGGCTGCGCGGCTGTTGCGGCGAGCGCTTCGCTGTGCGCGTACTGGCCGAGACACCCGCGCGGCTCGCCTGGCGTGATGCACGCGCCCTGGGCCTGCCGGTGGGAGCGCCGATGCGTTTGCGGGAAGTCTATCTTTGTTGCGGCGAGGAGCCCGTGGTCTATGCCTGCAGCCTGATGCCGTTGGCGGCAGTGCGGGGTCGCTGGCGGAGTTTGATGCGACTGGGCAGCCGTCCCCTGGGTGAACTGCTGTTCGCCCGCCCGGATGTTCGGCGCGGCCCCATGGCGCTGGGTCGTCTTCAACCGGGCTCAATCGCTCACCGGGCCTTGAGTTGGGGCTTGGTCGTGCCCCCCGGCGTCGTGTGGGGACGACGCTCGCAATTCGCGCTGCCGGGGGCAGCGGTGGTGGTTTGTGAATTCTTTTTGCCTGCGGCTTTGGATGTGTTGCATGACAAACGCGCCCCGTAAACCCGATTCGCTCATGCGGCGCATGGACCGCCTGTGGCAGCGCTGGCCGGTCTACGCGCCCACGGTGCGCGCCCGATTGTGGCAATACGCGCTGTTGATGCGCTGGGATAGACCGATCGGCGCCCTGCTGCTGCTGTGGCCCATGCTGTGGGCGCTGTGGCTGGCGGGTAACGGTCGGCCCAATGCCGGCGTGGTGGCGGTGTTCGTGTCCGGGGTCTGGGTGATGCGCTCGGCGGGGTGCGTCATCAACGATTACCTCGATCGGCATGTCGATGCCTTCGTCGAGCGCACCCGTGACCGGCCCCTGGCCGCCGGGCGGGTGCTGCCGCAGGAGGCGCTGGCCCTGTTCGGCCTGTTGATGGGGGTGGCCCTGGTGCTGGCCTTGTTGAGCAATCGCATGACATTGCTGCTCGCTTTCGGTGGGGCCTTCCTCGCCGCCACCTACCCCCTCATGAAGCGCTATACCTATCTGCCCCAGGTGTACCTGGGCGCGGCGTTCGGCTGGGCTGTGCCCATGGCCTGGGCCGGGCAGACCGGCCAGTTTCCGCCACCACTGGCCTGGCTGGTGTTTCTCACCGCAGTGGTGTGGGCGGTGATCTACGACACCCAGTACGCGATGGTCGACCGGGACGATGATCTCAAGATCGGCGTCAAATCCACCGCCATCCTGTTCGGGGAGCAGGATCGGGCCATCCTCGCCGCCCTGCAGGGCTTGATGGTGCTGGCCTTGTTCCTGGTCGGGCGACAGGCCGGCCTGGGTTGGCCGTATTTCCTGTCGCTGGCGGGGGTGGTGGCGTTGTTCGCCTACCAGCAACGGCTGACGTGGGATCGCAGCCGCGCCGGTTCTTTCGCCGCTTTTCGCAACAACAACTGGGTGGGCGGCGTGGTCTTCGCCGGCATCCTGGGCGCCTATCTGGTTTGAGCGGGGACATGTTCCGAGGTGCTGCGAGCCGGCGTCCACACCTCGATCTGCGTGCTCCCGGCCGCGCGCAGGGCCAGGCTCATCGCCGTGAGCGTGCTGCCGGTGGTGAGCACGTCATCGACCAGCGCCACATGGGCAGGTGGAGCGCCATCAATGGCGAAGGCCCCGCGCAGGTTGCGGGCACGCGCTGCAGCGGTCAGGCCCACTTGAGGTGCCGTCGCGCGGATGCGCCGGACGAGGTCGTCGCGCAGCGGGATTGCAAAATGCCTGGCCAGCGGCAAGGCCAGTTCCCGCGCCTGGTTGAAACCCCGTTCACGCAGCCGGCTGGGGTGCAGGGGGACGGGGATCAGCGCCGCAGGCCAGGGCGTATGCCGTTCCGATTGCAGGGCCTGCGCCAGCAGTTCGCCCAACAGGCGTGCCCGTGCCAGGCGTCCCTGAAACTTCAATTGCTGCACCAGGGCATCGACCGGCAAGGCATAGTGCAGGGCGCTGAAAGCGATGTCCCAGGCAGGCGGGTGGCTCAGACAGGCGCCGCAGCGCCAAGCCGACGCCCCTGCGGGCAGGGGTCGGGCGCAGCCGGGGCAGGCCGAGGTGTTCCAGGGTAAATCCGCGTGGCAGGCGGCGCACAGGTCCAATCCCGGCATGCCCGGATTGCCGCACAAGGTGCAGCGCCAGGGCAGCAGCCAGGCCATGGCGCTGCGCCGAATCCGGTTAACCACGATCATGTCTTTTGGTTGACAGCTCGCTGGTCAGCCTTAAGATGTCTGCCCATCGTCGCTGTGGCGATCTGCCAAGGAATACAGCCATGCTCACCCCGTCATCCGTCCTCGCGCAATCGATTCGCCATGACTGGTTGGCCGAGGAAGTCCAGGCCCTGTTTGCCTGGTCCTTTCCCGATCTCCTCTTCACCGCGCAGAGCCTGCATCGCCGCCACTTCGATCCTGGCGCGGTGCAGATCAGCACCTTGCTCAGCATCAAGACCGGAGGCTGCCCGGAGGATTGCGCCTATTGCCCGCAAAGTGTTCACTTCGACTCCGGAGTGGAGCGGCAGAAGCTGATGGAGCTTGAGACGGTGCTGGCGGCGGCCCGGCGGGCCCGCGACGCCGGTGCCACCCGCTTCTGCATGGGCGCGGCC
>JBATEM010000313.1:0-2616 GCA_049664005.1 Candidatus Macondimonas sp. | reverse complement strand
TCCAGCGCAGCCGACCCGGCGCGCCGGATGCCAGCGGCCTTGCTGGCGATGGCCTGCAGCATGCCGTAATAGGCCGGGGCATGGGTAAAGTCCCGAAACGGCAAGCCGGTGCCGATCAACGCGCCCTCCAGGCTACGGGCCGGCGTCACGCGGATGCGCCGGTCATTCAGGAATGCACCCACTCCTCGGGAAGCGGTGTAAATCTCCCCGCGCACCGGGTCATGGATGACGCCATGCTCCAGCCGGCCACGCACCTCGATGCCGATGGAAACCGCATAGTGGGGCAGGCCATGGATGAAGTTGGTGGTGCCGTCCAGCGGATCGACGATCCAGGTCACCTCGTTGTCGCCGATCTGCCCGCCTTCCTCGCCGAGGATGGCATGGTCCGGATAGGCCTTGTGGATGATCTGGATGATTTCCTGTTCCGCCTGGCGGTCGACTTCGGTGACAAAATCGTTGCGCTGCTTGGTGTCAATAGTCAGGCTGTCGCGCTGATTGGAGGCGCGGATGATGACGTCGCCCGCCCGGCGGGCCGCCCGCACGGCGATGGTGAGCAGAGGATGCATGGCCAGGTCCGCCTGTCGTGATCTATGGAAAGAGCGTGCCGGCGCCAGAGGCCGGGGGCGGGGAGCATAACAAACCGCGCCGCCTCAGGCCACGGGAACGTCCTGAAGTTCAGCGATAGGGGGCCAGCGGCAACTCATTCAGTTCTGCCCGCGCTTCCCGCCAGGTCGGATAGTGCCGTTGGAGCAGCGCGATGAAGCGCTCGCCATGCGTCGGTTCGATCAGGTGGAGCATTTCGTGAACGACGACGTACTCCAGCAAGTCCCTGGGTTTCTTGACCAGTTCGGTATTCAGGCGGAGGTTCCCCGCCCGGTGGTTGCAGCCGCCCCATTTCGTTTTCATGCGCTGGAGGAAGTAGCCGGAGACTTTCACGTCGAGCTTGACCTCCCATTTGCGGAGCAACGCCGGCACCGCCTCATGCAGCAGCGCACGATGCCATGCCTGCATGACCGCTGCCCGCGCCGCCAGTGTGCTGCCGGGGCGCACGTTCAGCGTGATGCGCCGATGATCCAGCGTCACGGCGGGTTTGGTGTCCTTCTCGACGACGGACAGCAGATAGCGCCGCCCCCAGAGGTAATGACTCTCGCGCTCGACAAAACGGCGCGGCGTCTCCCGCGCTTGCGCCAGCAGTTTGGCCCGTTGGTCACGGATCCAGCCCAGCCGGGTGATGGCGTAGGCGCGAGCCACTTCGAGTCGGGTTCCAGTGGGAGCGACCAGCGTGACATGCCCGCCCGGTGGATGCACCGAGAGGTGAACATGCTTGACCGCCTTGCGGGTCACGGCGATCACGATCTCGCCCAGCTGGATCGACTCCGTCACCATCTCCATCACAAGTAGCCCGGCTGGTTCTTGATGATCTCGAACAGGGCCCGCGTGGCCGCGCGGTCACGATCGAGAATGGGAAACAGGGTATTCAGCACCTGCGCCTCTTTTGCTTGGTCGCCCTTCCATCCCGCGGGTGCGCGCTCGCGAATGGCGCGGTCGATCTCCAGAGCCAGCCGGACGCGGCGTTCGCCATAGTCGGCCGCGGACTCAGCAACCTCAAAAGCGCTGACCGGCCTGGTCCCGAGGATGGCGGGTAAGTTGTTGTAGATCACCATTGCCTCGCGATTGCCCTGCAGCGCTGCCGGAATACCGTCCTGGCTTCCCTTGGTCGCGAGCTGTTTCATCAGATCCTCGGCCTTGCGCAGGAACGCCTCGTAGGCCGCCGTATCGTCCCGGCTCTGCCGGATCAGGTCGTCGAACAACTGCGACATCTGCGCGTAAAACCGCGGATCGGTGAGCTGCTCGCGGATGATGGTCTTGCGGACGTTGTTGATGATGCCTTCGGCGACGGCGTTGTTCGAGAGCTTGCCCTTGGCATTGAGCTTGCGCGCGATGGCGTCGTGGATGCCCGTTTCGATGATCAACTCGGTCAAGGACACGTCAGCCAGATCGCCCAGCTCCGTCGCCGGGTCGGCCTGGATGTAGGTGTTGATGAGGTGGCGCATGTCCGCCTCAAAGGGCTTGATGTCCAGCTGCTCGCCCGAGTGCTGCTTGATCGCCGCGCGAATCTCGGCATGGACGGCTACCTCGTTGCGCAGCGCTTCCGCCTCGGTGTCGGAATAGCCGGCCTCGGTCAGATTCTGCGCCAGCTCGGCGAAGGCGCGTGCCAGCAGCGCCACCGCCTTGTAGTACGACACCCGCAGCGCTTCGGTTTCGTTCAGTGCATTGGGGTTGGCGGCGTCTCCGCAGAAATAGTGCAGGTATTGTTCCACCTCGCGTGGCAGTGCCACCGGCTCGCACAGGTAGCTGAGCGCCTCGCGCGCGGCGTCGAGCTGCTTGCGGCCTTCGGCCAGCCAGTCCTTCAGGTGGACGTTGTTGTCGCCACCGCCACCCTCGTCGATATCCAGCTCGTCGGAGCTGTAGACCGCAATCGCCTGCTGCACATCGCCGAACAGTTCCTTGAAATCGACGATGTGGCCGTAGTCCTTGTCGTCACCGTCGAGCCGGTTGGTGCGGCAGATGGCCTGGAACAGGTTGTGATCGTGCAACTCGTTATCGAGGTAGATG
>JBATEM010000312.1:0-5288 GCA_049664005.1 Candidatus Macondimonas sp. | reverse complement strand
GTGTCTGTGTTGTTCCTTGTGGCTATGGGGCCGGCCTGGCTGATGGGCCGAACCCGGGAGACGCGCCATGTATCACCGGATCCTGCTCGCCTATAACGGCTCCCCCGAAGGCCGCGCCGTGCTCCATCAGGGGACGGATCTGGCCCAGCTTTGCAATGCCGAAGTGTGCCTCCTGGCCGTGGTGGGCATTCCCGCCGGTCTCACGATGGCCGAAACCGTGGTGACCCCGGAAATGACCGACGCGCTGGAGGCGCCCGCGCGCCGGACTCTGGAAGAAGGGGCCAAGGACATCGTCGCCTTGGGTCTGACGGTGCAGACCCGCATCGAATTCGGCGAGCCGGTCGAGCGGATTGGCGCCGTGGCCCGGGAATATGGCGCGGATCTGATTGTCGTGGGTCATCGCCATCGCGGCGCGCTGGCGCGCTGGTGGGGTGGCTCGGTGGGCAAGAGCCTGCTGGGACAGATTCCCTGCGATCTGCTCGTGGCCTTGGACACTCAGGAAAGCGCCGCCCAACCATGAATCAAGCCACCCTGCCACAGGACCCCAACTGTATCTTCTGCCGCATCATCGCGGGGGAACTCCCTGCCAGCCGGGTCTTCGAGGATGATGTCTGCCTGGCCTTGATGGATGTCTTCCCCCTGCGACCGGGCCATGTGCTGGTGATGCCCAAGACCCATGGCGAACATCTTGCGGATCTGTCCCCCGCCTTGCGGGCGCACCTATTGGAAACGGCCAACCGCATCGCCCAGGCCCTGCGACGCAGCCCGCTTGCCCCGGATGGCATCCATTTCGCCGTCAACGAAGGGCGCGCCGCTCACCAGACCGTTCCGCACTGCCATATCCATGTGCTGCCCCGTCGGCGCGGCGATCTGCTTGGATTGATCGGCCAGATCCTGTCCAAACCCATCCAGCTTATTCGCGGTCCACGCGTGCCGGATGAGCGTGAGCGCCAAGCCCGGCTGATTGCCGAACAACTGGAGCCTTGAGCAGAACAACCAACCTCCCGCCCCGATTTCAAAGCGGCATCCATTAACCTTGGCCCGCCATCCCGCCCGGCAAAGCACATTCCGTGTTGTACCGCGATGAATCCCCGGCACACCGCGCATTTTTCCCGCAACCGGCGTTTCCCATAAAAAAGGCCGGACAAATCCGGCCTCTTCCCTATTCATCGACGCAAAAAGTAACGGTCAGGCGATCGTCACGCTGTTGTCCAGATAGACGTCCTGGATCGTCTCCAGCAGGGAAACGCCTTCCGCAAACGGCCGCTGGAACGCCTTGCGCCCGGAAATCAGGCCCATGCCGCCCGCGCGCTTGTTGATCACCGCTGTGCGCACCGCCTGGGCGAAGTCGTTGGCGCCGGACTCGCCGCCTGAATTGATCAGCCCGCAACGGCCCATGTAGCAGTTGGCCACCTGGTAACGCGCAAGGTCGATGGGATGGTCGGTGGTGAGTTCCGTATAGACCTTGTCGTGGGTCTTGCCGAACTTGATGGCCTTGTAGCCACCGTTGTTCTCGGCCATCTTCTGTTTGACGATGTCCGCGCCGATGGTGGAGGCGATGTGGTTGGCCTGGCCGGTCAAATCCGCTGCCAGATGGTAATCGACGCCTTCGTGCTTGAAGGCATTGTTGCGCGTGTAGGCCCAGAGGATCGTCACCATGCCCAGCTCATGGGCGCGTGCAAAGGCCTCGCTCACTTCCTGGATCTGCCGTCGCGATTCGGGCGCGCCGAAATACACCGTGGCCCCCACACCGATGGCGCCCATATCGAAGGCCTGATCCACGCTGGCATAGAGAGTCTGATCGTATTGGACCGGCAGGCTCAGGATTTCGTTGTGGTTGAACTTCATGATGAAGGGAATCTTGTGGGCATAGCGGCGCGACATCATCGCCAGCACCCCATAGGTGGACGCTACGGCATTGCATCCGCCCTCCAGCGCCAGCTCGCAGATGGCGCGGGGATCGAAAAAATCGGGATTGGGCGCAAAAGAGGCGCCAGCGGAATGCTCGATTCCCTGATCCACCGGCAGGATGGAGACGTAGCCCGTGCCACCCAGGCGACCATGGTCGAACAAGGTCTGCAAGTTGCGCAGCACCGTCGGACTGCGATCGCTGGCGACGAACACGCGATCGACAAAATCCGAGCCGGGCAGCTCAAGCCGGTCTTTGGCAATGCCGTGACAGGTGTGAGTCAGGAGGGATTGGGCTTCATCGCCCAACAGCGCTGCAATATCGGTCATGATGTCGGCTCCCTTGAAGATGGATGGGCAGGCAGGTCTTGAACCGGGCTGGAACGGCATGTCAATCGATCTTACCTTGCCCGGCATCCGCCGAACAGTCTGGGGAATGCCCGTCCGGTTTCTGGAAATAGACTGAAACGTCAACATCCAGAGGCATCTCTAAAAAACATCCTCTTTGGCCTGCGATGAACACCCTCGGCCGCGAACAAAAAAATCGATCACTCCAGATTCCTGACAAGCGGGCTCCCGGGGTGTTGGTGCCCGCATGCGAAGCCATACGGGACTCAAGGTGGCGCAAGCCATCCAGATCGGATATGATTCGCGCTGGTTTGGCGTTGCGCGCCGGTTGCGCATCCTCCTACAGCCCAATTCCTGGGCTTCCTAGAGTCAAACCCGGCAACGCCATTCGGCGCCTGCTTTAAATCTTTTTTCCGCCTTGCCTCCTGAACCGGCATCGCACAATCTGCGATGGGGCGGCTTCAGGAGCATCATTTCATGAGTTTTACGTCCCTGGGGCTTGCCCCCGAGTTGCTGCGCGCCTTATCCGACGAAGGCTACACCACCCCCACCCCCATCCAGTTGCAGGCCATCCCGCTGGTGCTCGAAGGTCGCGACTTGCTCGCAGCGGCCCAGACCGGCACCGGCAAAACCGCGGCATTCGTGCTGCCGATCCTGCAAAAACTGGCGGCCGGACGGGCCGTCCCGCCGCGCGCGCTGATCCTGGTGCCGACCCGTGAACTGGCGGCGCAGGTGGCCGATTCGGTGCAGGCCTATGGCCGCCATTTGCACCAGCGCTCGGCGGTAATCTTTGGCGGCGTGGGGATTTATCCCCAGATCGAGAAGCTGCGGCGCGGCGTTGATCTCATCGTTGCCACGCCGGGACGCCTGCTGGATCACTTGCAGCAGCGTACCGTGGACCTGTCCGGCATCGAGACGCTGGTGCTGGACGAGGCCGATCGCATGCTCGACATGGGCTTCATCCGGGACATTCGCCGCCTGATCGCCGTGCTGCCCAAGCAACGCCAGACGCTGTTGTTCTCGGCCACCTTCAACCCGGAGATCCGCGCCCTGGCGGAAACCCTGCTGCGCAATCCCGCCACGGTGGAAGTGGCCCCGCGCAACACGACGGCCGCGCAGATCACCCAGCGCGTGCATCCGGTCGACAAGTCGCGCAAGACAGCGCTGATCGCGCATCTGGTTACCACCGGTGACTGGCATCAGGTATTGGTGTTCACCCGCACCAAACATGGCGCCAACCGACTGGCCGAGCAACTTGCCGATGTCGGCATCAACACCGCCGCCATTCATGGCAACAAGTCCCAGAGCGCGCGCACCAAGGCGCTGTCCGACTTCAAGACCGGCAAGGTGCGCCTCTTGGTGGCGACCGACATTGCCGCGCGCGGCATCGACATCGACCAATTGCCTTACGTGATCAATCACGAGCTGCCCAATGTGCCGGAGGATTACGTGCATCGCATCGGCCGCACGGGCCGAGCGGGGAGCAGCGGCGAGGCGATCTCCCTGGTCAGCGCGGAAGAACGGCCCTTGCTCAAGGACATCCAGCGCCTGCTGCGGCGTGACATCCCGGCAGCGGCGATCGCTGGCTTCGAACCGGGTTCGGTGCCTTTGGCCGGCGAGACCGTGCACCGTCCCGCTGCGCCGCGTCCTGCCGGCGATGGCCGTCATTTCGGCGGTGGTCGTTCGGAAGGTTTTAACGGGAATCGCCGTGAAGGCGTCGACGGGAACCGGATGGCCCGACCTGCTGCCACTGGCAATCGGGCGCCAGCAAAACCGCGTCGCGTGCCCTGAAGGCGCTGCTGGTCCAGCAGACGGCCCTCTGGCCTTGCTCCCCGCGCTGAATCAATCCCCTGCCCCGGCGCTCAGCCCCGGGGCAGCCGGATCTCCACCCGCAGTCCCCGCCCATCGGCACCCGTGGCCAGCGATGCTTTGCCGCGATGCAGATCCACCACCTGACGCACAATGGACAGCCCCAGGCCCGAGCCGGGCTCGTCCAGGCCCGGCGGCCGGAAAAACCGTTCCCAGGCCCGCTGGCGCAAGCCCTCGGGAATGCCGGGCCCATTGTCCTCGATGACCAACAGCCAATGCGGCCCGTCGGCCTGAATCGACACATCGATGCAACCCCCTTGGGGCGTATAGCGGATGGCGTTGTCCAACAGATTGCGCAGCATGACCGCCAACGCTTCAGCCTGACCTTGCAAGGGACAGGGGCCATCCGGCCCATCCAGCCCCAGTTCCTGGTTTTTTTCCAGCGCGATGGGAGCCAACTCTGCGATCTGCGCAACCACGGCCGCTTTCAGGTCGAGCATGCTCAGCGGCAAGGCGCCAGGGGCTTGTTCCAGACGCGCCAGTTGCAACATCTGAGTCACCGTACGCGATAGCCGGTCAACGCCACGGAGCAATCGGGTTTGGGCCTCCTCGCGTTCCGCCGCCGTTGTCGCGCGGTTTAATGCCTCGACCTGCAGACGCATCAGGCCAAGCGGTGTGCGCAGTTCGTGGGCCGCATCACTGGTAAAGCGCCGCTCCTGCGCCAGCGCCTGCTCCAGGCGTGCCATCAGATCGTTGATCGTGGCCACGATGGGCTGCAATTCCGTTGGCAAGGCCCCCAGGGACAACGGATGCAGCCGACGGGCGCTGCGCCCGGCAATCTCCCGGTCCAGGGCGCCGAGCGGTGCGAGCCCCCGCCCCACCAGCCAGACGATGAGCAAGGCGATCAGCGGGATCAGGGTCAGACTCTTGCTGAGGGTGCGCCGGGCAATCAGTTCGGCCATCTCACCCCGCACATCCCCCCGCTCGGCAACCTGGATCATCAGGCCGTGATCCGGATCCGGTAGATTGAATACGCGCCACGAATCGGATCCCAGGCGGATCGTGCTATACCCGGGTCTCAAGGGGGCGTAAGAACGATCCGGCGGCGCCGCTGCGGAATAGGCCAGCAAACTTTCGCCACGCCAGACCTGGAAATTGAGCTTGCGTTCATAGGGATGGCCGTACTCATCAGCTTCAAGGGGCAACGGCCAGACCAAGGGGAG
>JBATEM010000311.1:0-3029 GCA_049664005.1 Candidatus Macondimonas sp. | reverse complement strand
AATGGAGGAGACAGCGATGTTGGTATTTCGCCTGGTTGATCAGAATCGGCAGCCGATCAAGAAGGCCAAGGTCACGGTGAAGGTCACCAACGGCGGCGATGCCACCGCCTGGAGTGATCGCAACGGTTTTGTTGCCCAGCCCATCACAGGTGGGGAGCACGGCAAGGTGTTGATCGATGGCAAGGAGGTCTACGAAGGGCCGCTATACGTCGATGAGATTGTGGCAACACGCTGAGCGCAACGCCGAATGGTGGGCCGTCCGGCCCGCCAGGCTGGCGGGATGATTCCCATGATCGGGCCGGGCGATCAAATGGACCGCCCGGCTGGGAGATGGCCTTGGACTTTAGCGGACCAAGGATGCGCGAGCGTTCACCGTGACGCCAACGACACCCATGATGATGAACCAGATCAGGCACCAGCCGGGGATGCTGATGCCCATGAACGACCAGTCCACGATGGCACATTCCCCGCTCCCGCGCAGCACCGTTTGAATGACGGTCTGCAGGGGCCAGGCGTCCATCATGGTGGCGAGATCCGGACCACAGGCTGGGACTTTGTCCGGCGGCAGGTGTTGCAGCCAGACATGCCGGCCGGCAACACCCGCTCCAGCCATGGCAATCACCCCGATCAGAACGGTATAGATCCGTCGTCCGATCCGGCCCGGCTCCTGCAGCGCCATGCTCAGGAACGTCAGCCCCAGCGCAACCAGCCCGACGCGCTGGAAGATGCACAGCGGACAGGGTTCTCGCCCCTCGAAATACTGCAGGTAATAGGCGTAGGCCATCAGCCCCACGCAGATAAAGAACCCACTGAAATTGATCTGCCTGGGATTCAGACCCAGGAATTGGGGAGCCTCATGCTCCATCATGACCGCCGCCATGGCAAACCTCCTTGGCTTTTTGCTTGCTCTCTCACAACCGGTGCAAGGCCACATAGGTGGCTCGACACTTCACCGAATGGGCTCGCACACCTTCGATTATAACGTTTAGATCGATCCTGGATTTGCCGTGGATCAGGAAGACGTCAAAAAAATGCGCCAGCGTCTCTGGGTCGGGCCGGGCGCAATGGCTGATCAGCGTGGTGGTGACCGGCGCGAGAAAATCCATGTCCAAATGGGAAATGACCACCTCGGCGTCTGCCCCCCGTTCCCGACAGGCCAGTTCCAGCACCGACCAGCCCGTGACCACCGCCAAGGCCGCCAGGCTGCCGCCGAAAGCGGCGCCCTTGTGATTGCGATTGGGTTCGTAGGGTGCGACCAGACGCAGCTGGTCGGCATCACAATGGTCGATGGTCACTTGCATGAAGCCGGTCAGCGGTATGCCCTCGCGCAGGATCGCCGTAAGCCGATCCAGAGGCGGGATGTGCTCCGCTGTGAGTAGTGAACTCACGTCTCCTCCCATCCTTCCGTAGTGGGTGGTGTTTCCTTGACCCTCAATATAGCGCGCATCCCCGGCGCATGACCATCACGCAAACGTCATCGTTCATTCACTGGACCGTCACGACAGCTTCCTAGGCTTCTTCTTTTAGGGGCAAGGCCTTCCGGACAGGACACATGAACGAACAGACAATCCAGGCAGAAATGGCGGGGAAAGGGGTGCTCAAGCTTCGATTGGCGACGCATCTGGACGAGGTGCGTGCTGCACAGCGCTTGCGTTACCGGATTTTTGGTGAGGACATGGGCGCGCAGCTTCATAGCACGATTCCCGGGCATGACGTCGACGACTTTGACGATCATTGCCGCCATCTGCTGGTCTGGGACGAATCAACGCAATCCATTGCGGGCTACACCCGGATCCTCGACAACGAAGGCGCCTGGGCGGCCGGCGGGTTCTATTCGGAAACCGAGTTCGAGATCGGCACCGTGCTGTCTCAGCCAGGACGCTTCATGGAGCTGGGCCGAACCTGTATCCATCCCGACTATCGCAATGGCATTACGATTGCGACGCTGTGGATGGGGGTCGCCGAGATCCTGCAGTCAGGGCGCTATGATTATCTCATTGGCTGCGGTTCGATCGGTCTGGATCGGGGCGTCGATGGGGTTCATGCCCTGTTGGGCCGGCTGCGCACGGAGCAACTGCTCGAATCGGGCCTTGGCGTTCGCTCCCGCCAGCCCTTGCCCCAGGCCGTGATTGACGAGGCCGCTGCGGCGCCCATGCCGCCATTGCTCAAGGCCTATTTTCGCCTGGGCGCGCGGGTTGCCGCTGATCCCTATTGGGATCGCGATTTCAACGTGGCCGATGTGTTCATCCTGCTGGATCAACAACGGGTCGCTCAGCGCTACGCGCGGCATTTCCTGGTTGCAGCATGAGCGCCAACGGCTTGGTTCGGGCCGGGCGCGCTGCCCGGCTCGCTCTTCATATCGTCTATGCCTTGGGTTTGGTGGCCCTGATCCTGATCCCCGCCCGGCTCACCGGGCAAGTACGCGGGCGGCGTATCCGTGACCGTCTGGTGCAGCACTGGTTCAGCGGCCTTGCTCGGCGGCTGGGATTGCGCATCATCCTCGAAGGACATCCCGCGACCGGTCGGGTACTGCGGGTCGCCAATCACATCTCCTGGCTCGACGTTGTCGCCCTCAACGCTGTGGCCCCGTCCCGCTTTGTCGCCAAGGCAGAAGTGGCAGGCTGGCCCCTGATCGGCTGGATGGCGGGCTGGCTGGGGACGCTGTTTCTGCGCCGCGGCGACGTGCGTAGCAGTCAGCGATTGATCGAGGCGATGGGCTGGCAGTTGCGGCGTGACGAAACCTTGACGCTGTTTCCGGAAGGGACCACCGGGGATGGGGAAAGCCTGGGGAAATTCCATGCCCGCCTGTACCAGTCGGCGTTGCTGACCCGTGCGCCGGTGCAGCCAGTCGCCATCGCCTATCCTCATCCGCTCGGCGATCGATCGACTCATCCATTGGCCCCGTTCGTGGGGGAACAGACCCTGACGGCGCATGTGTGGGCGCTGTTGGGCGCACGCGATCTGGTGGTGCGAATTGCTTTTTTGCCGCCCTTGTCCAGCACGGAGACTCGTCGTCAGCATCTGGTCGG
>JBATEM010000310.1:0-2010 GCA_049664005.1 Candidatus Macondimonas sp. | reverse complement strand
ATGATGAGCCCGGCCCGCGCCGGCAGCACCACGCACAGCGCCGTCAACATCAAGGGCGCGGCGCGTTGCAGCGTGTTGGCGAAGGCAAACACGGAGCCGAATGCGCCCTTGACCATCAGTTGCAGGGCTGCGGTCGCCGGGACACCATGCAGTTCCAGAAACCCACTGAACATCGCCAGCGCCGCAAGCACCGCCAGCAGTGTCGGCAGAACACCCAGCGCTGCGCGCAGAACCGCCCGCATCAGCCGCCGACCGTGCCGGTGACGCCCTCGACCAGGTAGTTCATGCTCTCCAGCGCAATGTCCGTCTGGGCATGGGTGGTGCCGGCGGCGATCACGGTCTTGCCGGTATTGTCCCTCAACGGGCCTTTGAAGATGTCGAACTTGCCGGCGATCATCTCGGCCTTGGTCGCGTCGATCGCCGTCCTGGCGGCCGGCGGCGTTACCGCCGTGTAAGCGGACATGCGCACGAAGCCGTCCGTGAGCCCGCCGCGCGTCATGTTCGCGAAGGGCGCGCCGGATTGCGCAGCGCTGACGTACTGTTTGTACACCGTCTCCCAGTTCCACTCCGCGCCGGTCAGGTAGAACCTGGGCGCGAGCACCGACTGGTCGGCATGATAGCCGCAGACGTACATGCCGCGCTTGGCCGCGGTCTCGACCAGTACCTTCGGGCTGTCGACGTGACAGGTCACCACATCGACACCCTGATCGGCCAGCGCGTTGGTGGATTCGGCTTCCTTGACCGGCATCGACCAGTCACCGGTGAAAATCACCTGCGTGGTGATGTCCGGCTTGATCGAGCGCGCGCCCAGGGTGAAGGCGTTGATGTTGCGCAGCACCTGCGGGATGGGTTTCGCGGCAACAAAGCCAATCTTCCCGCTCTTGGTGGCGTGGCCCGCGGCGATGCCATTGAGGTACTGGCATTCGTCGATGTAGCCGAAGTAGCTGCCGACGTTGACCGGGTCCTTGCCTGCCTGCCACAGCCCGCCGCAGTGCGCGAAACGCACCTTCGGATACTTCGGCGCCAGCTTCACCGCATGCGCGAAATAGCCGAAGGAGGTGACGAAGATCAGTGCGGCGCCATCCTCCACGATCATCGCCTCCATCGCCTTCTCGACCGCGACGGTTTCGGGTACGTTCTCCTGCTCGATCACCTTCACGCCGGGCTGGCCCTTCAGCTTGGCAATGGCTTGCGCGTGAGCCTGGTTGTAACCGTAATCGTCATGCGGGCCGACATAGAGCGCGCCCACTGTGAGCGTCTGCGATGCGGCAAGCAGCCGGCCCAAGGGCGCGAGACCTGCGGCAAGGGCGGCCGTGGAAATCAGAAACTGGCGACGATCAAGACTCATCTGGAATTGCTCCTGCGCGGGGACTATCGGGATTCAAAATCGCTGGGTCAGTCCTAAACTTGCCTCACGATTGGGGCGATGCCGGATTCTGGCTGCAAATCGGGCCGCTGTCCGAGCGGCATCACACCGGCGCGGCGCGCGGGCACGGCCGGGTGTGATCGATTGCGCTCAGCAGCTCGCCAGCCAGGCGCGCCAACCACCAAAGCGCGTGATGTCGTGCGCGCCCACCACCGCATGACCCTCGCAGACGAAACCCTTCATCCAGCGACCATCGGCCAACTCCACGCTGCCGATGGCCAGCGGCGCCGGCACACCGGCGAGAAACGCACCGACCTGCGCCATGGGCAACTCCCACACCTCGATCTCGATGGGGCTGCCGGATGCATCACGCACCAGGCCGGGACGCGGCGGCTGGAAGCCATCCAGGGCAAAGAGGCGATAGGCGCTGGCCGTGTGGGTGCGCTGCTGCAGACGGGCGCCCAGCGCGGTGAGTTCGCCGTTCAAGGGCAAGCCCTGCATGTGGCCGCCGCAGACGGCGAGCGCGAGCATGGCGGCACCTGCCGATCGTTCCGTCAAGGCTGGCGTCTCAGCGAGCGGCAGATTGCTGGCGCCCAGGCGGGTGCTGGTGGCCCGATGCAGCCGGTCAGCGAGCGCGAGCAGCC
>JBATEM010000309.1:0-4949 GCA_049664005.1 Candidatus Macondimonas sp. | reverse complement strand
TCGCGCAAAACACCCACAACCTGCGCTGGAAGCGGTTCTTTTATCGCCAGCTTTGCCAGCGGGCAGAAATCAGCCTGTGCAAGGCGCCCAGTTGCGGCGTGTGCAGCGACTATGCCGCCTGCTTCGGCGGCAGCGAAGACTTCTCGCCTGCCCGGCGCAGTGTGGGTTAGCCACGGCATTTGCGGCCGCTCGACACAACGGGATCAAAGCCCCATCCTAACAGGTGCGCAGTGTTCAAGGCCGGCATGATTCCCGTAGCGGCCTGCTTTGATTGGCCCAGGCTTGGCCGCGGCGATTTCTTTGACCCGTGGAACACGATCTCTTTGGAGCGCTCCTGAGCGTCCTGAATCTGGAGTACTGTTGGAGTTGTCAGCCCAAATCCATTGGAGATCCTGGTGAAATTCAAGCAATGGTTTTCTTGCTTGTTGATTTTATTGTCTGGCGCTGTTTTGCCAGCCTGGGCGACGGAGTCCGCGAGCCACGCTGACCCTGCAATGGAATTGGACCGCATGGACCAACGCACGCCGGTTCCGCTTAGCCCCCACATGGCGCTCCATCAAAAACAGAACATGCGGGATCATCTTGAGGCCATTCAGGCAATTATTGCGGGTCTTGCCAAGCAGGACTTCCCGGCAATCGAAGCTGCAGCGGCAAGGATGGGTTTCTCCAAGGAGATGGAAGGGATGTGCCAGCGCATGGGGGCCGGCGCTCCGGGATTTTCAGACCGCGCCATCAAATTTCACAAAACAGCCGATGAAATTGCGGTTTATGCGCGAAAGAAGGACGAGAAGGGTGTATTGGACAGCCTCAACCGAACCCTTGCGCAATGCGTCAGTTGCCACGCCACCTACCGACAGCAAATCGTCGCTGCGGGCACATCCAGCACATTGATTGAACGGCTCAAATCCTCGGAATAAAAGCGGCATTCGGTTGTTCTCTTCATGGTGGCATTGATATTGCCTTGCTGAACGATTGGAGCTCTGGCCGACTGGGCCGAGGTACTGCTTGATTCAAGGAGATCGTCACCATGGACTCAGTGGAGACATTCTTGGCCTATTCCATCAGGCTCGAGGAAGATGCCGCTTTGCGTTTCGATCAACTCGCAGACGCCATGCAAACGGGCGGGAACGCAGAAGTCGCAAAATTGTTTCGCCAGCTTGCGGAATATTCGCGCTTGCATGCAAAAGAAGCGCGCGCCCGTTCGGGTTCTCGTGATATTCCAAAACTGTCGCCGATTGAGTTTGAATGGCCTGATATTGAAAGCCCGGAGTCAGCCGCCATCTGGGCGATCGACCCTTTCATTGGGCGGGAAGAGGCGCTGCAGGTGGCGCTGAACGCTGAACGTGCCAGCCTGGCCTATTACAAGGAGATTCTGGCGGCAACCCAGGATCCCGAAGTCCGCGCTTTCGCCGAGGAGTTCGTCAAGGAAGAATCGCAGCATGTGGCGGAGCTGGAGCGCTGGCTGACGCTACACCGGGCTAACAAGCCCTTGCCTGTCGACCCTTGAATTTGCCGCCGAGGAGTCCGTGATCATGAGCTATGCCTTTCCGCCTGCGCCCGTAATCGCCATTCCGGCGATGTCGAGCAATCCATTTCCGGTGCGCCACATCTACTGCGTGGGGCGCAACTACGCGACCCACGCCCGGGAAATGGGGAGCGACCCCGAGCGCGAGGCGCCATTTTTCTTCATGAAGTCGGCCCAGGCCATCCTGCCCAATCAGTCCGTGATGCCTTTTCCGCCGGCGACGGCGGACCTGCAGCCGGAGGTGGAGCTGGTGGTGGCGTTGCAAACGGGCGGGCGGAATATTGCCGAAGATCGCGCCGATGACCGGATCTTCGGCTACGCCGTGGGCCTGGACATGACGCGCCGCGACTTGCAGAAAGTCGCCAAGGAGCAGGGCCGCCCCTGGGACATGAGCAAGAGTTTCGATGGCGCGGCGCCGATCTCGGCGATCACGCCGGAGTTCTATACCGGGATCATCAACCGGGGCAAGATCGAGTTGAAAGTCAATGGCGAGGTTCGCCAGTCCGCTGATCTCGGCGACATGATCTGGCGCGTTCCACAGATCATCAGTGCCTTGTCCAGGCTGGTCGAGCTGCATCCGGGCGATCTGATCTTCACCGGCACCCCGGCCGGCGTGGGTCCGGTGGTGTCCGGGGACCAGCTTGAGGCCACCGTAGCGGGCCTGGAGCCGCTCCTCATCACCATCGGCTAGGCGGGCATTCAGGCGGGCTTGTTCAGCGCTGGCCATGGGCAGAACCCAGGGTCGCTGGATTGTAGCCTTCCTCGCGCAACACCCGTTGGACCGCGGGGCGCGCCAGCATGCGCCGATAGTGCGCGGCGACGTGTTCGGGCAGCGGAATATTCGTCTTGTCCGCCCAGAACGCAACATAAAACAAAATCGGATCGGCCACCGAAAACGGGCCGGCGATGTAATCCTGCCTGGCCATTGCCGCATCCAGAATCGCAAAGCCCTTTTCGACAATGTCGCGGCCGAGCTGACGCACGGCGTCGTGATCGGCCGGATTGCGGGCGAACGTGGGGGTGGCGAAGATGCGGGCAAAGCCCTGGCCATGAATGGTGCCGACGATATAGGCCATGGCTTCGAGCGCCCGCGTCTCGCTTTCCACATCCTCCGGCCATAGCCTGGCGCGGGGATGGGTGCGGGCCAGCCAATAGGCAATCGCGGGCACTTCAGTCAATGCCGTTCCATCCCCACGCACCAGGGTTGGAATGGTTGATTTTGGATTGATTGCGACATAGTCCGCCTTGAAATGATCGCCCGCTGGCAGGTTTACGACATAGGCTTCGAAAATCTCGTCCAGTTCTTCAAGGATGATGTGGATGCCGGTCGAGCAGGATCCAGGGGTCATATAGAGTTTCAGAGTGGCCATGGCTTGGTCCTTGCGCGGGGCGGGTAAATTCCGGGCTGGAGGGTATTGCGCTTTGTGCGGCATGTTTCATGCAAATATCATGGCAATGTCAGCCGTAAAATTCGGGCTTTTTTGGTCGTTCTGGATAAGGGCCGAATGCACATTTTTCACCGAATCGCGCGCGATGCCATGAAGATCAAATTCGGTTGACCTCTGGCATGGATTGACGTGAATGAATCAAAGCAATCTGTGGTAATCGTTGCTGGAGATGGCGTGGAGAAAGTGCATCAGAGGTGTCGGTTTTTTGTGTCCTACACCGGCGTCAAGCTTCCGCTCAAGCTGGTGAATCCCATCGAGGCCGATGCGCTCTCGAACCGCAACACCTTTATGCGCGCCTATTTCAATGATGCCGGCTTGTTGATGGGCTTTGACAAGATGGTCTATGGCGAGGTCGAGCTGGCCCACCGCTATGTCTATCACGCCAACGGGATATTGAAGCAGGCCGAAATTGTGATGCTTGATGAAGACACCGTGACCCTGTGCTTCAATGAGGCGGGATCGCCCCTCTGAAAAACATGATTTCGCGCATGGACTGGGTGCGGGAAAGGCGACGATAATGACGGTTGCACAGTTGCTGGATGAGCTGATGAAAATGCCGCGGGACGCCGTGGTGCTGATGGAGAGCGGCGGGGGACTGTCGCGCGTCAGTACCCTGGATTTTTTCGATGCCGAGGGGCCTGGAGCGCCGGCAGAGGTGATCCTGCTGCCCAGCACGGATGAATAACCATTTGGTGGCTGAGCGCAACGCAAACTGAACCGGGGGTGAGAAATGACGGAAGTCGAAGCGGTCGTGTCCATGTTCGAGCGGGTGGGCGGTGCGCCAACCATCAATCGCCTGGTGGAATCCTTCTACGCACGGATGGACAGCTTGCCGGAAGCCGAGGTCATTCGGGCCATGCATGCGCCGGATCTCGGGCCGACGAAGGATGTGCTCAAACGTTACCTGGGTGAATGGATGGGCGGCCCGAAGCACTATTCCGCCGAGCGCGGGCATCCTCGCCTGCGCCAGCGGCATATGGGATTTGCCATCGGCGATGCCGAGCGCGACGCCTGGCTGTTGTGCATGCGTGGCGCACTGGAAGAAGCGATCGAGGATGCGGATGCGCGGCAGGAGATCTATGGCCTCATGGCCAAACTTGCCGACTGGATGCGCAACCAGGCGGGCAATCCCCACGATGTCGGCATGCAGCGTCCCTGAAGCGACATGCGCCTTGCGGTCCGCTTACAGCGGAATTCCGAAATAGTCTTCCTCGGCGCCGCCCCAGGCCTGATGAAGCGCGAGGGCCTCATGCCATTTCGCCGCTTCTTCGGTATCGGCCGGGCGATGGGAAATGGCGCCGTTGGGGTTCTCGCCAAGCAGGTAATTCTTGGCATTGCGAATGAAGCGACTGAGCGCCTTGGCGTCCGTCGGTCGCACCACACACCGCGGCGACCCGTCGACGAGAATGGTGGTCGGCAGCATCCCCCGATCTCCTCAGGTCTGACCCTTATTCAAAATCCGTCTTTCCGATTTCCCCAAGGATGTGAATCCGGAACAAGCGCTGCCCTGATACCCGCCTTTTCGAGGTCAGCTAGGTTTTTATAGTAGCTGGCTTCATGCACCAGGGCGCCGTTGGGTGTGGTGATTGCGACATAACGGGCGCTGACATCCGTTTCGCAGAGATAGCCGCCACCGGGCGCGAGGGTGCTGCGCGCATTGCCGTCCCAATCGACAAAGAATCCCTCTGCAACGGACATGTGAAGTGCTCCTGAAAAGCGGTCTGACGGAATGTAATGGGTTGAAAAAGCGTACCGACTGGGCGAGTGGCGCCTGGCTTGCCACGGCAGACGGCGGCAAACAGATCGCAAGCCGTGCGCCCGGCGGTTGAAATCCGGCGCCTACGCAGCCCGATTGGGCACCACGCCGCTCACATCGACGTGAATTTCGCCGTCCTTGATCTCGATCGGATATTCCGCGAGTGTGCAGGGCTTGCCCCGAATGCACGCACCGGTGGTTCCGTCGAATTCCCAGTCAT
>JBATEM010000308.1:0-3776 GCA_049664005.1 Candidatus Macondimonas sp. | reverse complement strand
AAGCCGTATAGCCCAGGATCAGCGGCAACAAGGCCACTGCGCCGACGAGCAGAAAACCTTGTGAAGCGGGCGGCGCAGCGGTTTCCCAGAGGGTGAAGACACGTGGCACGATGTAGGGCCACAGACTTACCGCCAGGCCGAAGGCGCCCAGCGCGAACAGCGTGATGGTGAGCACGAAAGGTGCCCAGGGGGATTGCCGGCGCAGTGCCCGCCACAGCATCAAGCCGACTATGCTGGTCAGGATCGGTACCGGCATCAGCCAGAACAGATTGGGCAAACTGAACCAGCGCGCGGCCACTTCCGCCGACATCAACGGCGTCGCCAGACTCACCATGGCGATCCAGGCCAGCACCACGAACATCAACACCTGGCCGGCGTGAAACGCCCAGCGCTGCAATGCGCCTTCGGTCTTCAAGGCCAGCCAGCACGTCCCCAGCAAGGCGTAGCCACAGACCAGCGCAAAGCCGGTCATCAGGCTGAATGGCGTGAGCCAGTCCATCACGTTGCCGGTGAATTTCCCGTCCGTCACTTCGAATCCCTGGATGAAGGCGCCCAGTACCACGCCCTGGAAGAATGCCGCCAGCACCGAGCCCAAATTGAAGGCCACGTCCCATACGCCTCGGCTGCGCTCGGCCTTGAAGCGGAATTCAAAGGCCACGCCGCGAAACACCAGGGCAAACAGCATGAACAGGATGGGGATATAGAGGGCCGTCATGAGCAGCCCATAGGCCTTGGGGAAGGCGGCAAACAAGCCGCCACCAGCCAGCACCAGCCAGGTTTCGTTGCCGTCCCAGTGGGGCGCAATGCTGTTCATCATCAGATCGCGCTCCTCGTCGGTACGACCCCAGGGAAACAGGATGCCGATCCCCAAATCGAAGCCGTCCAGGATCACATAGAGCATCAGCCCCAGGCACAGCACCCCGGCCCAGATCAGCGGAATCCAGAAACTCGCGTCCATCGGCAAATCTCCTTGTTTACATCCAGGCCGTGCGAGGGGGTTCGTCGGGGCTCGGCTGCATAGCGTCAGTTTCGGGACCCTGGCGAATGAGTTTGGACAGGTAATAGAGATAGGCCAGCAACAGGGTTCCATAGACCGCGACGAACAGCGACAGCGTGGTCAGGATGGCGCGGGCGGGTACCGCCGAGATGGCCTCCGAGGTGCGCATCAGGCCTTGCACGATCCACGGTTGGCGCCCGGTTTCCGTCACGATCCAGCCAGCCAGGGTGGCGACGAAGCCCAGCGGCGCGCTGGCCATGCAGAGCAGGGCGTAGGGCCGATTGCTGTAGAGCATGCCGCGCCAACGCAACAGCAATCCCGCCCCGCCCAGGAACAGGAACCAGAAGCCCAGTCCCACCATGATGCGGAAGCTGAAAAACACCAGCGGCACCGGCGGTCGATCGGCGGGGGCGACCTCCTTCAGGCCCAGAACCGTTCCCTCCGGATCGTGCTGGAGGATCAAGCTGGCCAGCTTCGGGATCGCGATCTCGAAGTGGTTGCGCTCGGCCGCCATGTCGGGCCAGGCGAACACCAGCAGCGGCGCGCCGGCGGTGGTTTCCCACAGCCCTTCCATGGCGGCGACTTTCATGGGTTGATGGCGCTGAACCTGTAAGCCATGCAGATCGCCCATCACGATCTGCAGCGGCGCCAGGATCGCCAGGGCCAGCGTGGCGATGGCAAAGGCGGGCCGCGCCAGCGCAGCGCTCTGGATACGCTGCAGATGCCAGGCCGATACGCCAGCCACGACCAGTGCGGTGGTCAAGAAAGAGGCCAGCAGCATGTGCGGGAAACGATAGAAAAACGATGGGTTGAAGATCACCGCCGGCCAGCTTTCCACATGAAAGATGCCGTCCACCAGGCGATAGCCGGCCGGGGTGTGCATCCAGGAACTGGCCGCGAGGATCCAGAACGCCGAGATCATGGTGCCGACCGAGACGATGCAGGTGGCGGCGAAATGCAGGCGCGGCGGCACCCGCTGCATGCCGAACAGCATGACCCCCAGGAAACTCGCCTCCAGGAAGAACGCCGTGAGGACCTCATAGCCCAGCAACGGCCCCAGGATATTGCCTGTCACCTCCGAGAAACGCGCGAAGTTGGTGCCGAACTCATACGACAGCACCACCCCGGACACCACGCCCATGCCGAAGGAGAGCGCAAAGATCTTCACCCAGAAACGATAAAGCGTGAGGTAGACCGCCTGTCCGGTGCGCAGCCACAGCGCTTCCAAGATCACCAGGAACAGCGCCAGACCGATGGTGAGCGTGGGAAACAGGATGTGAAAACTGATGGTCAGGGCGAACTGCAAGCGGGCCAGGATGACGGCGTCAAAGGGCATGGGTGTCTCCGCTTTGTGGAGCCTGATGAATATTCGTGCTAACGATATGCCTTTTTCTGGAAATCGATTCGATCAAGCTGGACATCCGTCTGCGTTTCGCAAGGTGGACGCAAACGAGCGGCAAAGGGCTGAAATCATCCCAAAAGCCGCTATCCGTCCAGCTCACGGCAGCAATTTGTGGAACAATTCCCGAGCGAACCGGCGCGGCTGTTCAAAGCGGAAAATCCCCGCTCGCATCAGGTACAAAGGGTCGCACGCCGCGAGGCGTCAGGTCCATGGCGCGCTGCCGATGAAGCGCATAACGATCGCATGGATGTCTTGTGACCAAGGAAGCCACCGCCCGCATCAAGATCAATCGCTTGCTGGAAGCGGCCGGCTGGCGTTTCTTTGCCGACGGCGCGCTGGCGGCCAATGTCCGCTTGGAACCCGGCGTCACGCTCAAGTCACACGATCTCGACGCGCTGGGCAACGATTTCGAGACCACCGGCAAGGGCTTCGTCGATTTCCTGCTGCTGGATGCCAAGGGCTTTCCGCTGCTGGTGCTGGAGGCAAAGGCGGAGGACAAGAACCCGCTGGTCGGCAAGGAGCAGGCCCGCAGATACGCCCGCGCGCAGAACTGCCGCTTCGTCATTCTCTCCAACGGCAACCTGCATTACTTCTGGGATCTGGAGCGCGGTAACCCCTACGTCATCACCGCGTTCCCGACGCCCGATTCCGTCACCGGCTACCAGAAGGTCACGCCCAACCCGGCGCGGCTGACGGACGAAAAAGTCGCTGACGACTACATCGTCCTCACGCAGCGCCCAACTTACGCTCTTGATGCCGGCTGGAAGAACGCGGCCGAGCGCCCGGCCTACATCCAGGTCAACAAGCTGCGCTTCCTGCGGCCCTACCAGCTCCAGGCCATCCATGCCCTGCAACGGGCGGTCGGCGAGGGCAGGGACCGCTTCCTGTTCGAGATGGCCACCGGCACCGGCAAGACCTTGACCGCCGCCGCTATCATCAAGCTGTACCTGCGCTCCGGCAACGCCCGGCGGGCGCTGTTTCTGGTCGATCGCCTCGAACTCGAAGACCAGGCCAAAAAGGCCTTTGCGGGCCTGTTGTCCGCCGACTTCCAGACCGTCATCTACAAGGAAAACCGCGACGACTGGCGCCGTGCCGAGATCGTCGTCACCACCGTGCAGTCGCTGTTGTTCAACAACAAATACCAGCGCCTGTTCTCGCCCACCGACTTCGACCTGGTGATCTCGGACGAAGCGCACCGCTCCATCGGCGGCAACGCGCGCGCCGTGTTCGATTACTTCGTCGGCGACAAGCTCGGCCTCACCGCCACGCCGCGCGATTACCTGCGCCGTTTCGACAGCGCCAAGCCCGGCAGCCGCGATCCGCGCGAGGCCGAACGCCGCCTGCTGCTGGACACCTACCGCACCTTCGGCTGCGAAT